>JABMDE010000039.1:0-3976 GCA_015904055.1 Nitrospira sp.
CCGCCCGGGATCCTTCTGCCTGAAGTTCTGGTGATCGAGTGTCAGCGCGCAAAATGCGCAGTCCTTGTAATAGCATCCGCGGGAGAACTGAATCGGCAATACCGGCTCCGGCGAGAGGTATAGGTCGAGCGGAAAGCCATCGTAATTCGGCGCAGGCAGTTGATTCACGTTTTCGGAATAGAAGGGCTGATTGACCATAATCTTGCCGTCCTTCCGGTAAATCAGATTCGGCACTTTACTGTAGTCTTTCTTGCCGGCCAACTGGTTCACCAATTCCAACAACGCGGTTTCACCTTCAAAGACGACGATGTCGTCGGCCAATTCAAAGAGGTTCGGACAGCGGCGGACATTATCGACGAGGCGCGTGAAAATGCTCCCCCCGATCGTGACGTGGAGGTCCGGCGCCGTCTCCTTGATCAGCTTACAGAGGGTCAGGCCGGGAATAATTTGCGAAGTCGCCGTGATGGACACGCCGATCAAATCCGGACGATCCTTGACGATCGAGGGAATGAACAGGTCACGAAAAAGACTGCGGTAGGGATTCTGCGCGTCGTCTTGAATGACCTTCATCAGGTCCTTCGACGAATAGATCGAATAATTGCTGAATTGATTGTCGACGACGGTCAGTCTGGTCGGGAAATAGATCGAGGACACCAGTTCCAGCCACTTGTCGATCATGAACAGACTACCCCGGTAGGCATCCAGATCGTAAAAGCCTTCGCCGCGTAACGTCTCCTTGGCCAGTTCGATCCGTTCTTCCAGATACACGAATCGGTCGAGCGAATCCGCCACCTTCGAGTAGTGTTCCCGACTCCCGTGACCCGTTTCTCCGGATTGAGACCGCTCAAGCTCGCGCTGCTTGCCGATCAATTGTTGATAGACCTGGGCCGCATAGCTCTTGGTCAGCATGCGATCCAGCAACTCGATCCCGAGATCGCGCTGCGAGACATCCGATACGCCACCTTGATGGAGAAATCCCGTAAGCGAAGGGAGACTGAGATACGGCTGAGATGGATGCCATGTCGGAGGAAAAAGGAGTGAAACTTTCATGCGGTGAGCACTCCAATTCTTTCGAAATATCAGAGAGTTTTGAGTTAAAACCTATGTGGGGTTATACCCTCCGCGCCGAATGAAATGCAACTCTGGAATCGTCATCCGCCGATACCGATGCACGCACCCGTCACCGAAGAGAAAAAGAGAGGCTCCGGACCAGTTCGTCATGTCTGACGCCGATCCGGAGCCTCAGTTCTGTCTCTCCTGGTGCCGGTCTCTTACTCATGGAGGCGCATCGCCTCCACAACCCTGCACCGACTACAACTTCAGCGTAAACCAGGTGGAGAGTGACTTCATCCCGTTCCGCTCAATGTTCGCCCCATCCCACACCGCAAATGCGATCGGGATAGACAGACCGGACTTGAATTGCGTGTCGTTGGCATCGCTGGTTTCCAGCGTCCGCTTCACAACCACGCGCCAGGTCGGGCCCGAATAGGCTCCACCCTTGACGGCCCCGGACGGTTCCCACACCCCGTTACCGATGACATCTTGATGCGCTTGGGTAGTCAACGTGCTGAACCCGTTCGCACTCAGGTCTTCGACCGAGCTCACACGGAGCGTCGGGTCAGACATGATGTTCCCGGACCAGATGCCGGGATTGAACGGGCCAAGGCTCCGGCCGATCCGATCCGGATAGGTCACACCTCCGGCCGGTTCTTCAAAGTAGAAGTCCCAGAAGATACCGGGGTATTGATCGTCCACGTCCCAAATACCGGCGCTGTCCTTACCGAGGTCCTTCTGCCATTCCGCGTTCCAGCGCCAGATGTTGGTCGTTCCGCCGGATTGTCCCATGCACTGGAACGGCGGCGCACCGGACGTGTTGACCGGGAACATAATGGCAACCTGATCCCGGAAATCCTGCGGACCGATCGTCGTATCGTTCTTGGTCTGATCGATCCACTCTAACCGCATCGCAATTTCCTTGCCGTTCGTCATCGCCTTCACGAACACCGACTTCACCGAAATGTTCGGGTGCATCGGTGTGGTGACCAGCTGACCGCTCAGCGGAACCACGACCCCAGGCACACCTTCCCATACCGGGTTCGCGCCATCCATGGGGATCGGCCCCTTGATCGCCTTCGCCGGGATCGTGACCGGCTGGCTGACCGCCAGCGGTACCTGCCCGATCGTCAGCATCGCGCCGACGGCAAGGGCAGAGAGAAGAATGGCAAACACCAATCGTTTGTTGGCCGTCTGCACTACGCGCATATGACTAATCCCTCCTCTCAACGAATAAAAGATTACAACACCCTGGAAGAGACCGCTGCCATAAAACCCGGCATCGTGTCGAACCGCCTACGCAGTCCCGACCGGCCCCTTCTCGTCCTTCTCCTTCTCCTTATCCTTGCTATCCATGAACGACTGCGCGCCCACTTCATTGAGCAACAGGCTCAGTTCATTGCCCTGGTCCTGTGCGCCGCATTCATACGTTTGGCCTTCAGGAGAATTGAAGGTCGCCGGCCGATAATCGGTTTCCGTGTAGGGCTGCGGCGCCACTCCCAAAAATGCCGTTTCAAAATCCATCCAATCGGCCGTCATATCTGCGACCAATTTAAAGAGCCCGGAGTCCGCTTTCTTGCCCAGCATGCGACAAAAGAGCGGCACCCACCGGCCGATATGGTTTTTGACGAATTTCTTCTGGGCTTCGACGACGATCTGCGTTTTCTCGGCGCCGTCATGACAGCGCGAGTACGACTCTTTATACGCGAGGAAATGCATGAACTCGAACTCGACACTCAGATGATCAAGCCGTTCGTGAATGTCCTTGGACAGCTCCACACCGAACGCCTTGTAGAACCCGGAAATATCACCCATCACATGCGACTGCGCAAACACGTGATCATTTCCAAACAGTGTTTCGTACGGCGGGCAATCGAGCGTGATGACGTTGCTGAACACCCGGCGATGCTCCGCCTGCAAATCGCTGAGCTGCCAATTGGCGCATTCGGAAGCAATCAACGTTTCTACCCGGTCCAATTGTTTCTTGAGCGCAGGGATCTTCTGTACGGCGCGCTCCCCCCCGGCGCCGTCCAACATGGTCTGCAACGTATCCAGCGCGGTGCGGCCGTCCTCTACAAATTCACCGCAACGGAGATAATCCAGAAACTCCTCGTCTTCCGGATAGAGCAGGCTCCAGGAAATCAACAGATACAATTTGCTGCGATTCAAGGCGCGTTCGACCGCAGGGGAATCCTTGATCGTCGAGGGAGCCGGAATCACGGCAGCAGCGGAAGGAGATGTACCCGACACAGGCTGTTTACTTGGCATTCATTTGTCCTCCGGGCTGTCGAGTCATGTCAGGAGACACCCGCCCCGTTCACAATGAGCTCGCCCACCCGCGCAACAACCGGATTCTGAGACCGGAGACTTTGTATGTATATGAAATGGCCGGGTGTATGTCAAGGGCGAACTGCTCCTGAAACCGGTCACCGACCGATCTCCGCACGCCGGCCGGCAGGGGTGACGCGGATCGCTACATGGTCATTGACGGTTGTACACACCATCTCGCACACACCACACCCGACACAGACTCCGGCCGTCACGGTAAGCTGGAGCGACGCCACATCCATAGCAAGCGCGTGTGTCGGACATTTCGACACACAGGCATAACAACCTTGCCCGGCCGTGCACAACCGATGGGATACGACCGCCAGCCCCATGTGGACATCGGCAAGACTGTCGACCGGCAGCAATGCGCCGGTTGCGCAGGCTGCGATGCAGGGAAAATCTTCGCATAACAGACACGGCGACTGGTCGGCGAACAGAACGGGGGTCGCATCATGGCTGTGCGCGATGATCGCGCCGGGCGGACACGCCTTGATACAATCCCCGCATTGCGTACAACGTTCGAGAAAAAGCGCCTCCCCTACAGCGCCGGGCGGACGGAGCCAATCCGCACGAATCGGCGCCGACTCCTTCGCCG
>JABMDE010000039.1:4096-19389 GCA_015904055.1 Nitrospira sp.
ACCGCGCACCTTCGCTTAGAACCTTGCGCCTGCATCACGACAAGCAAATCGACATCGCTCTGTGGACCAGCTGTCCCTCGGGCATGTGATCCAAAGAGAATCACTCGCTCAGGATGGAACCGCTCGACAATACGCCGTACCATTTCGGCGATCGTAACCTGAACCGTGCTTGCGCTCATCGCTGGCTGCGCCATCCTATTTTGAACTCCAGAGCGAAAGAATACCCTTTTAGGCCGCAGAAATCATCTGCGAGGAGGCTTTTCATCTCCGTCTCCGGCAGAGCTACTGAGGCCGTAATTCCCGCACAATCAAGCTCTGGGAAGGCGAAGCGAAGACGGAAGAATAAGGACGCTGCTTACTGAGGCAGGTCAGGAACATCTGACACTTTCTTTGCCACGCCGTACTGCCACTGGCCATACGCTCCATCGGCATTCACCGCCGCGACCCATCGTTCAGCCGCAGCGCGCTTTACTTCCTCTTGTGGGTCATATCCCTTGATCTCAAGTATAAAGTGGTGCGGTTGCTTAGACTTGAGTCGAATAATGAAATCCGGCACATAGTCATGCATCTGATCATTGCGCAGAAATGGAATCGCGAACCCAAGCCCCGAATTGTTGACGAATGCCTCGACGACTTTGCTCTTGTCGAGGTAATAGGCGGCGGACTGCTCCCACTGCTTTGTGTCTGCGACAACACAGTTGAGACCGCTCTTCAGCACCTCCCGCACCTCGCGGCTTGTCCAAAAGTCCACGTCAGCAGTAGATCCTCCGACTTGGTTTTTGATCGCGGCAGAAGTACATCGCTGGACGACGCCCCGTCCGCCACTCCGGCTATTCCCTTTCCACAATATTCCAATGTTCGGTCGGTTCGTCGAACGGAGAATTGAGGATGGGTTCCAGGACGTCGTAGCCGCTCATCGCTCAATCAAGCCGACTCGGTATCGGCTGGAACGGCCGGAAATTTCCGGCCATCTGAGAAGAATATTCGAAGGGCGCGCTATGCGGCATACTTGACCACACGCAATTCAGACACGTCATCCGCACCGTCGAGGATCTGATCCACGGTCGCCATCACCCGATCCTCCAGCATGTACTCCGTGCAGTTCTCACACAACAACACCGGCAGCCCTTTAATGACCACAATCGAACGGTCACTCAGCTTGAACGGCAAATCCGTCACGGCCGCCCGCATGAGTGCACCACACACCCGACATTTCATGACTCACTCCTCCTCGTTTTGCAATCAGAAATCCACTCGTCTGCACTGGGACGATAGACCGTCACAATGCGGAGGTTCTCGCCGGCAACGTCAATCGCGATCTGAACATGCGCGACCCCTTCATGGGTATTGCAATAGACCAAATAACTCGGCAGATACTTGTCTTCGGGATACGACTCGACAATCTCATAGGTACCCACCGCCCGCAAAAGTGCCTCGCGCGACAGCGCACGCCCCTTCAACCGCATCTGGACATGATAGGTCCAGAGGATCTTCCGTTCGCGGATACACCGTTGAATGAATGCCAGGGGATCATCTGGAATGATACGCTCAGACGTCATTCAGAAACCAGACCTCACTGGACACATCCTGCCAGCTTCTTCACCACCAGCAATTCGTTGCCCCGGTCGTTAATGACGTTCACGGCAACTTGCAACTTAACGAATCCGCAGCTCACCTACTCCCTCCGTGAAACTTCTCGGCCAACATGGCCCTCCAGTGATTTAGAATGCCAATTTAGTATTCGCTATATTTCTTGGAGTTTCCGTAGGACTTTCCCACTGGATATTTGGCCTCGTTCTTTTCGAGCTTTGTACGGACCGCTACATTCAAGTCTATATCGAGATCATGGCATAGGTAGGAAAGCATGATCGCGACATCTGCCACTTCATCCTGAATTTGCTGTTTCGACGCACTCGCAATCAGCGCTTTAACTTCCTCATGGGTCTTCCATTGGAAAATCTCGAGCAATTCAGCCGCCTCTACCGAAAGTGCAATTGCCAGGTTTTTTGGTGCGTGAAACTGTTCCCAGTTGCGCTTCTGCCTGAACTGAAGAAGTGCTGTGAGTAAGTCGCTGCTGATCATCAGCCTTCTCTCCTTTCAATTAGCCGAGGTACACGTTTTGATTATGCCACTGGAGAAACTGACCTGAAGGCCGATCGTTCG
This sequence comes from Nitrospira sp., assembly GCA_015904055.1. The sequence goes on from JABMDE010000039.1 coordinate 6,260, forward strand.
GAGCAGCTGGTGTTACAGTCAACACCTTTCCGTGCAGGGCATAATAGTCTCGCCCGTTCTCATATTCTTCCTTGATCTTTCGACTAACCTCGACGTGAAGGTCGGGAGTAACTGAGATGTATCCAAGGTCAAAGAGCTTATGGAGGTCCGACCGCATTAACATGCCATTTGCAATCAGGTTGGGGCCTGATTTGGAGAATGGCCTAATATGAGCCGCCTCCAGTGCTGGTAAAGTTCGCTCTCCTGTAACCGCACAGCGACGAGCGTACGCTTCTGTAACTAAAACTCGAAAGGCGCCTTGGCCCAACCTTGCCCGCGTCAAGAATTCAGCTCCATACCTCGCCGCTTCTTCAGCTGCCACTGGTGCGTTGTTCGTCTTGCGGATTTGTTGCTGGATGTCAGTTGCCTGAAGCCGCTCCTGAACCTTTCCCCATAGATCTCGTCCGACCTCTTGATTAGTGTCATAGGTCTTGCCCTGAACAATGTTTGATGACCAATCCGATGGAGCAGGGAGCCAGTCTTTTCTCTCAAAGAAAAACGGGTTTGTCAGAATAGTACAGCCAATAACAGGGTCGTGTTCTCGCGGCTTCTTGGCTCGAAATTTTTCAATTCTCAAACGTAATTCCTCTTGTGAAGCGACTCCGTTCTTTTCTCCAAACGCTTCCCAGGCCAATGAAAGAGGCACGTTGGAATGCTTGATAAAAAACCCTCCCCCCGCAATGAAATTATAGGGGCTATGGAGTTTGAATAAGAATAGGGAGTCGGTCGGCACCGCCTGAAATGAGCCCACTCCACTTGGACGCCAAAAATTCACCTCATCTGGTGATCGTGCAGAGAGGAACTCGAACCATTTGTTGTCCGTTACGCCAATCCAGAACTTCATGGTTTCAGTACCTGATCGGCAATCGAATGCTGCGGATCGCCGAAGAGGGCGAACATATCTTCTTGCTTGTCGGTCTTATGCCCGGCCAGCGTTTCGATGATGGCTTTGGTGGAGAGCCGCTCGTGGATGAAGAGCGGCAAGGTCGGCACATCGAACGACAGCCGCTCGGCCTTGCCTGCCCAGTTCAAGAACGGCTTGCTCAGACTCTTGAGCTTGGATGCGGCGGCCTTCGCTTCTTCAAGACTCTTCGCATCGAGGACTTGCTTGATGAGACGCTCTCCCTCCTCACGGGCCGAATTCTTGGTATCCCAATCGAGGGTGGGCGACAGCGATGAATCGTAGCGGTAGGTTTTCGGAGATTTCTTTTTCTTAAACTGCGCCTGCGTCCCCACCTCTGGCCGCATGAGGTTCTTGGCCTCAGGATGTTTGTATGGGGCCGTTTGATTCGACTTTGCCGCAGACTTGGCTTTCTTGGCCATGCAGATGATCCCTGGTGATGGTCCCGGACAATTGCGCCGAAGGATACCCTGTTAGCCCAAAGAAATCATCTGGGTAAGTTGGTGTGAACCTGAGAAAATCGACTGATGACCCGCGATGCAGAAAGAGGCAAATGGGCTGCAGAAATAGGGAAAAACAGGGCTCGTTCTTGCGCTATTTCAGAGGGGTGCCATCCACAATGAGTCAAGTATGCGTCAAGTTATGAGTCAACCTTCTTGAGAGTTCCAACTACGAGGACAGCACAGAACGAACCTTCGCAATCAGTTCGGTGCAATTTCGTAGATCAGCGTGACAGTCGCTTCGACCTTCATTTCGCCCGGGGAGATCGGCGGCGCCCCTTCCCCCACATCCATCGCCATCATCGACCGTGCCATGTGGGCAACCGGCCGAACCACATGACCCCCCTCGTTGACTGAGAGCACCCGCACAAGTTTCACACCCAACGCCTCGCTCAACGTGACCGCTTTTTCATGGGCCTTGGCCGCAGCGCTCTTCAATGCATTCACTCTCGCCGGCTGCTCGTCGCGCAACGCCCACTGCAGTCCCTGAAAATGGTTGGTGCCTGCGGCCAGGACGTCCTCGATCACCCTCCCGACCTTTTCCAGGTTTCGCACGTCCACCGTCACAGTGTTGCTCATCAGATACCCGATGATTTCCGGCGAAGCAGGCCGCACGTCGCTAGAACGCTTGGGCGGCGGTTTATACTGAGGAGACACCGTGAATGCGGAGGTCTGGATGCACTCTTTCTCGATGCTTTGCCCACGAAGCCGCTCCATGACCTTGGTCATCACCGCGTTGTTCTGTCGTTGAGCATCGGCCAACGAGCGAGCCGCAGTGTCCATACCGAAAGTTACAAACACTTGGTCCGGCGCGAACGTCATACTGCCGGTCGCCGATACCGTGATCGTCGGCGGCTCCGGCCTGAGCTCATCATGAGCCTGTACGGCACCCGTCCACACGGCAAGCAGCGCGAGCACTGCAACAACAACCATGGGGTCTCCTCCTGTCGTGGAAGCCAACCATCTCTGCAGCCATTTTCATGAGTCGTCAGCCTACCCCGCGGTTGCGTTCAGTGCAACTGGATCGTCCCCCCTTGCCTCATCACGAATAGCTTGACGACGGCTGCTCCGGCAGCAATACACCCGTGAACCGCCGCGATCTGCGCGCCGCAATCGAAATAGCACTGGCCGGCACGCCGGTAGACTGTAATCATCGACCCAGCCTCGGCTGTCGCATCAAGTGGAAGTAAGGGAAGGTTCCCTCCTACAGCTGACCTGTACTATTTGGGTTTGCCTGCTATAGGCCGATGGAAGAAGTGCTTGAAACATGAATCTCAACCGCGCACCTTCGCTTAGAACCTTGCGCCTGCATCACGACAAGCAAATCGACATCGCTCTGTGGACCAGCTGTCCCTCGGGCATGTGACCCAAAGAGAATCACTCGCTCGGGATGGAACCGCTCGACAATACGCCGTACCATTTCGGCGATCGTAACCTGAACCGTGCTTGCGCTCATCACTGGCTGCGCCATCCTATGTTGAACTCCAGAGCGAAAGAATACCCTTTTAGGCCGCAGAAATCATCTGCAGGAGGCTTTTCATCTCCGTCTCCGGCAGAGGCCACAGAGGCCGTAATTCCCGCACAATCAAGCTCTGGGAAGGCGGGGTAAAGAGTGAGGAGTAGAGCGGCGATCTTCTCTTCGTTTTGGCGATACAGCCAGACCTTCCGCGGGTAACCGCGCACTCACCTGCTCATGGTCTCCAAGATGCACCCGCATCAGACTTTTCCAGAGCTTGCCGTGGTTCGGAACGAAGAAATGCAGCAACTCGTGAACAATCACGTAGTCGCCGACTTCTCGGTCAAGCGCTAGCAGTTCCACATTGAAATTCAGATTCCCCCGAAGGGAGCACGATGCCCACTTGTTTCGCATGGTACGAACGCTCAGAGAGCGGACCTCAACCTCGAGCTTAACGGCCCAATCCAACACACGGCGTTTGAACTCGTCCTTGTCCCGCCAACGATTCATGATTTGTGGCCCTGCTGAAGAACGGCAAAGAGATCATCCACGATAGCAGCGACTTTATCGATATCATCTTCCTCAGCACAGATGGCAAAGGTCACCTGATTGCGTAACTCCCGGAGTTCTTTCTCGCTCCGCCGCCAGTTCGGATACTGCGCAAACGCACGACCGATCTTCCGTGCAATATCTTCAGCATGCGATATATTCTTGTCACGCAATGTGGCAAACACATAGAACGTCAGCGCATCAAGTCCCCGTGCAACCTGCTCCCGCTTCCGTTGTTCGTCTCGTTCGATAGCCTGCAGCAAGGCCGCCAGCGTCTCTTCGGTACCGGTCTGGCGATCCTCGAAACTCTCCTGCACCGTCCTCGCTCGTTCAGCCATGGCAATGAGAAATGGATCGCCACTGTTTTCTTCCGCCGACTTCTGAATAGCCTTCACAAGATTGATGATCTTGGTGGCCTTGCCGCCCTGCTGCTGTTTGATTGTCTCAATAGCCTGAGGGTCTAGTCGAACCTGGGACAGCGAGGAGTCTCCTAAAAACAGCGCGCCGATGTGTTGCTGCACCAGCGCATTTGTCTTCTTTTGAAACGCTCGATCGACATAAATCCGACGAGCATAGGCGTTGCTCACCACCTGATAGATGGCGGACAGGGTCGTGTAGAGCTGAATAAAAGGCCGCAGGAACGCATCCGGCGAGATGATCTCATAGAGCATCTCCATTTCCTTATACTCCTTGAAGAACTCCTTCCGGCGGTCCTTATCCCTAAAGTGGTCAATCAGGTTGTCCACGTCCTTATCATCAAAGTTCCGCTGCACCAGTCGGAGATAGTCGGGCGCCTTGCTCTCCATTTTGGCCTTGAAGAGCTGCTTCAGCAAAGCAAGATCTTTGACGATGACATTGATTTCGTCGCTATCGAAGGCCAACGCCTTTTCCAGCTTGTCGAAAATCCCGACGAAGTCCAAGACAAATCCATGCGGCTTTACCATTTCCTGTGCTTCATTTTCATACGGGCGGTTCACACGGGCAATCGCCTGCAGCAGCGTATGGTCGCGCATCGGCTTGTCGAGATACATGGCATAGAGAATTGGCGCGTCGAACCCGGTCAACAATTTCTCGGTGACAATGAGAATCTTGGGAAATTCGCCGAACCTCGTGAAGGCTTTCCGGATCTGCTTTTCTCTCGTCTCGTCCAAATGCCACTTCTTCATATGAGCGGGATCATTGTTGCTTCCGGTATAGACGATGGCCGAATATTCAGGCGGCAGAATCTTGTCCAGTTCCTCCTTGTAGAAGGTGCAGGCTTCCCGGTCCACCGCCACCAGAAAAGCCTTGTAACCGAGCGGCTCAACGTTCGTTCGGTAGTGTCCCGCCACATAACCGGCCACTTGTTTGACTCGCTCCCGCCCCTTGAGGAAGTTCTTAAGATTGACGGCGCGGTCGAGGATCTTGTTCAGTTCCTCGATGTCGGCAATCCCCTCTGTCTCGACTAACGAAAGGAATTCCTGTTCCATCAGTTCATGAGGCACCAGCATCTCGTTCGAGGCCAGGTTGTAGTAGAGTGGCAGGGTTGTGCCATCGTCGATGCTCTCGGCAATCGAATACTTGTGCAGGTAACCCTTGTCATCCTCGCAACCGAAGGTCTTGAAGGTGCCCAGACCATAGGCGGTCTTGTCGATCGGCGTACCGGTGAATCCGACATACGAAGCGTTCGGCAGTCCAGCCAGCAGATAGTTACCGAGATCACCGCCGGTCGTCCGGTGGGCCTCGTCGATCAGCACGAAGATGTTCGAGCGCGTATTCACATTCGCCGGCATGTCGCGGAATTTGTGAATCATCGTCACGATCAGGCCGCGATAGTCCTGCCTCAACAGCCTGATCAGCTCGGCCATCGAATAGGCGTGCGCCACGTTCCTCAACCCGACCGCCGCCAGATTCTTGAGCAACTGATCCTCCAACTCGTTCCTGTCGATCATCAACAAGATCGTGGGCTTGTCCGCCTTCGGCGCTTTGAAGAGCAGCTCGGCCGCTTTGATCATGGTGTAGGTCTTGCCGCTGCCTTGCGTATGCCAGACCAGCCCACGAGTCCGTTTCACATCGAGCGCCCGATCGACGACACGATCCACGGCAGCCGTCTGATGCTGCGCCAGAATCAGCTTGTGCAGCTCCTCGTCCTTTTCCGCGAAGAGAATAAAATCCTTCAACAAGCGCAGCACCATCTGGATCGAGCAGAAGCTTTTCACCTTCGCTTCGAGCTGTCCCGCTTCCTCATGTTTCCAGCGGAAGATGTTCCGTCGCACCGTGTTCCAGGTCACGCCATACGAAAATCCGATCGCTTCGGTAGCGGTGAACAGCATCTCCGGCACCATGACTTCCGGCGTCTCCAGATGGTAGCGGCGGATCTGGTCGATGCCGATCGCAATGGCCTCCTCCTTGTTGGCGTTCTTGCACTCAATCACCAGCACTGGAATCCCGTTGATAAGGAAGACCACGTCTTCGCGGGTCCCGTATCGGACGTTATGGACGGAGAATTCCTCGGTGACTTCATAGCGGTTCCGCCAGTCCTTGCAGGACCGGGCCAAATCGCCGTAGTCGATCAGGATCAGATCCAGCTCACGGTCGCCGTCAGAAGAGAAAAATGTTCGCTGGTTGCGGAGATAGGTCAGAAAGTCGCGGTTGCCGTAGATGTCCGAGTGCAGGCGCTGAAGCTCACCGACGAGTGCGCCTTCCGCTTCTTTGTATTTGGGATTGAATTCACGGACTTTCGCGTGCAGCAGGTCGCCGAAGAAGAGAGACGCGTGGCGGGCTTGCTCTTCGGGAGTGGCCGCGTCTTGATCGAATCCCCGCCGCCGCTCGGCTTCACCTCGTGGCACATAGATCCAGCCAATCTCTTGGGCGTAAGCCAGGATACGAGCCTGGACCGTCTTGTGCTCACCAGGTGAGGGCATACTGAATAACCGGCTTTAGAAAGAGTGTAATGCGGACCCGAAAGAGTGTACTAACTAGCCTCCCATTACACTCTTTTCCGTTGTTTTACATGCTTCCGCCAGCGGGCAGCGGGTCCGCGACCGAGACAGACAACCAGGCCTTCCTTTTTCAGATCGAACAAGACACGCCGAATCATATCCCGACTGACCAGCGGGCAGGCCTTTTCAATATCGGTCAGGCTGAAGTCTGCAACAAAGCCATCAATGGCATTCTTCACTGTATCGGTCTTGCTCCCCCGGCCCTTGCTGACTGTGCCAAACCGGCTTTCGAACTCAGCATAGGCCGCCAAAATCGTCGAGAGAAAATACTCCGTCCATGCCAGCACATCGTGCCGGCCCTCGTGCCGGCCCTCGTGCCATTCCTGTGACGACTTGTATAGGGTATCGTAGTAGGACTGCTTCGTCTGTTCGACAATCCGCTCCAGACTCACATAGCGTCCGACTTCATAGCCGTGATGATAGAGCAGGAGCAACGAAAGCAGACGAGCCATTCGTCCGTTACCGTCCAGGAAGGGATGGATGCAGAGGAAATCCAACACATAGAAGGGAATGAGCAGCAGTGGGTCTAGCTCACCAGCCCGCCCCACATCGGCATACCGCCCATGCAACGTCCGCATGGCTTCTTCGGTCAGATGCGGCGCGACCGGCATAAACCTGATACGCTTCTTCCCGCCCGGAAGCGTCTCCGTAATTTCGTTCTGCGTAGCCTTCCAGACCCCACCATGGACACCGGCATATTTCATCAGGTCACGATGGAGTTGCAGCACAATGCGCTCGGTAAAGGGCACGTGCTCATGGCTCTGATGAATCGTGTTCAGCACGTCCCGATAGCCGGCGATCTCAGACTCAGAGCGATTGGCAGGCTTGACCTTCTCTTCGACAATGGCCCGCAACCGCTTATCGTCCGCGACGATACCCTCGATACGGTTCGAAGACTCAGTGCTCTGGATCAGCGCCACTTGGCGAAGGTTTTCCAGCATCTCCGGCGCCTGTTTCTTGTACAGTTCCTGCTTGCCCTTATGCTCGCCCAGCTTCCGAATCATCGTAATGATCCGCTGCGGCACGACGAGCTTGTCAAGATAAGCCTGACTGAACGAATTCATGAGACAACCGCTTCCTGTTCCAGAAACGACAAGTCCAGATCGTGGACGCGAATCTGCGCGGTCATGAGTTGGCAGAGGAGCGTGCGGAAGAGGTCATTCAAAGTTTGTCTCTTGCGAATGTGTACCCGCTCTTTCTGCTCCAACCCGGCAAACATGCCTGCAATTTCGTGCTGTTCTTCCCGCGAAGGCATCGGAACCGGATATGTTTTGAGATACCCGCAAGTAAGCGCGCCCTTGGTGCTTCCACCTGCCTGACTCACCGAACGTAAATGTTGATAGCGGGTTTGGAAATACCAGAGGACAAACTCGGGCACGATATCCGGAGTGTGAAATTTGGCATAGGCAAGATGCTGGCTGATGCAAGTGTCAAACGATACTAATGCCGAATTGCCAAGCGTCTTTCCTTGGCCGGTAATGGCGATAAGGAGACCCCCTGGCTTCACGCAAGGGAGATGGCATTCTTTTGCCGCCAGTTCTGTAACAAACTCGTCAGCCTCTCTGATAAATCGCTCATGGATTTTTCCGCTGGTCAGCCATGGGATAGAACCACCTTCCCAATACCTCGCGTTGTCTCGTTTGGGGGTTGAACCATTACCAATTTTTGCAAGAACGCCAAGGGGCTTAATCACCCAACTCTCTGGCACGGAGCCGATCTCGGTCTGCTTCTGCCGTTCTCCACGGAGGCCTTCGGTGAAAAGTTTGTGCATCAGCGACTTCTTCAACTCCGCCATCAGCGCGATCAGCCGCTCCTCCTGCTCAATCACCCGCTGCACCAAGCTCAAAACGGAGACAATCTTCCGCTGCTCGGAAAGAGGTGGGATGGGCAGCGGAAGCTCGCATAGTTTTGACTGGGAGAGGTTGGGTATTGTCGTAACATTCCCGCGTCCAAAATAAACGCTGCCAATCTCAAAGGCATACCAAAGCCAGAACAGTACAAACTTTGAATCTGCGGCTCCATTTTTCAAGCGCGCTCGATGTAGATGGTTCTGGTAGTAGCAGCCGGCAAGTTCACCGCTCCAGATCGCAGTTCTTCCGATGTCGCCGCCTTCGCAGACGAGCAAATCTCCTGGAACTAAAGCCAGACGTTGTTCCTCCGATTCAGTAAAGTTCATCGCGTCCAAATCCGAAAGGTCAAGCTTCCCCCAAAACACGTTCTTTGTCCGAAGGAAAGCACGTTGGCTGTTGCCAACGCGAGTCTTCTTCGACACTTGCTTCCCTGTTGGATGGAAAACAAGGAGTCGAAACGGTTTACCCGCCAACCAATAGGGAAGTTTCCGATTTCCGTTTGAAGACCTGTGTTCATACTGACATGAGCTTCGCTAGAACGCCCTTGAGTAATGTGTCTGTGGCTTTTGTCTCTTCCTCAAGCACGTCCAAATCCTCCACTATCTCTGCGATCGGCCGGTATTCATCCGCTTCGCCCGTGTGGATATATCGGCTGGGGGAGATATTGAAGTCGTTCTTGGCGATCTCGTCTTTGCCGACGATCCGACTGAATTTGTCCTGTTCTTTCCAATCATGGAAGGCTTCGACAATGCGGCGGATGCTTTCGTCGGGCAGGTAGTTCTTAGGATCGCCTTTGGTGAATTCTCCGCTGGCGTTGATGAGGAACAGCTTGGCTTTGCGGTCTTTCGGCTTGACCTTGTTCAGAAGGAGAATAATTCCCGGCGCGGTGGTGTTGTAGAACAGGTTCTCCGGCAGGTAGATGACGCCTTCGATCAGATCCTGCTCGACGAACCAGCGGCGCACGTCTTTTTCTTTATTCGTATTGGCATTACCCGATCCGCGCGAGGCGGCACCGGTATCCAGAACAATCGCCGCTCTCCCCTTCTCATTCAGACTCGCCAGCCCGATCTGAACCCAGCCCCAGTCGGCCTTGCGGCCTGGGAAACCTGCGCCTTTCGGAAATCGGTCCCATTCGTCCGCATCATAGTCCTTCTCCGTCCACCAATCTTGATTCCACATGGGATTGGTGACGACACGGTCGAAGGTCCTGAGGCGGTTTCGCTGACGGAACTTGGGGTTCTTGAAGGTGTCGCCGATTTCGATCTCGCCTTCCATGTCATGAATGATCATGTTCATGTTCGCCATGGCCCACGTTTCGGCGACGTACTCCTGGCCATAGAGCCTGAGCGGCGCGAAATTCATTTTGGACCGTAGGCTCATCTTCTCGTCCAGCGCCAGCTCGCACTTGATGAGCAGCCCGGCAGACCCACAACAGGGATCGTAGATTTCCATGCCCGGTTCCGGGTCCATAATCTTCGCCATGACCATACCGACTTCGCCTGGTGTATAAAACTCGCCCGCACTGGACACGCTGCCTTCAGCAAACTTGCGGATCAGATATTCGTAGCTGCGTCCGATGATGTCCGGCTCCACATCAGCCAAACCAAGCCGTTTCTCGCTGATGCGCTCAATCAAATTGCTGAGCCGGTCATCGGCCAGATCACGTACGCCGTGGGTGGTGGCGTTGAAGTCCACTCGGTCGATGATCCCTTTGAGCAACGGGTTCTCGTCGGCAATGGCCCGGAGGTGCGTTGTGAGCTGCTCGCCGATTTTATCGGCCAGTTTGCGGATGATGGTCCAGACCGGCTGGTCTGGATCGTTTGGTTTGAGCGGGAGATAGAAACGAACGAGCTTCTTGTCGTGCTTGACCAGCTTGAACGCTTTGGTGCGCGAACCGACTTCCTTGGCGATGCGGTTCAGCTCATCGTCAAATACATCGCAGAGCCGCTTCGTAAAAATGAGTGGGAGAATATAGTCTTTATACTTTGGCGCGTCCTTCGCTCCCCGAATGGAACAGGCCGCATCCCAAATCCAGCTCTCAAGTGTTTTATCAGTCTGCGGCATGGCGTTCGTCCTTACTACCAAACTGGCTGGACGACGCGAAGGATACAGCTTTTCCTTGTAGGAATCACTAGTCGTATTGGCAGCCTAAATGCGTCAAGTATGAGTCAAGTTATCAGTCAACCTTCTTGAGAGTTCCAACTACGAGGGCAGCACAGAACGGACCTTCGCGATCAGTTCGGTGCAATTTCGTAGACCAGCGTGACGGTCGCTTCAACCTTCATTTCGCCCGGGGAGATCGGCGGCGCCCCTTCCCCCACATCCATCGCCATCATCGACCGAGCCATATGGGGAACTGGCCGAACCACATGGCCGCCTTCGTTGACTGAGAGCACCCGTACAAGTTTCACGCCCAACGCCTCGCTCAACGCGGCCGCTTTTTCATGGGCCCTGGACGCAGCGATCTTCAATGCATTCAATCTCGCCGGCTGCTCATCTCGCAAAGCCCAATGTAGCCCCTGAAAGTGGTTGACACCCGCGGCCAGGACATCCTCGATCACCCTGCCAATCTTATCCAGGTTCCGTACTTCCACCGTCACGGTGTTGCTCATCAGATACCCGATGATTTCCGGCAAAGCAGGCGGCACGTCGCTGGGACGCTTGGGCGGCGGTTTATACTGAGGAGACACCGTGAATGCAGAGGTCTGGATGCGCTCTTTCTCGATGTTGTGATCCCGAAGCCGCTCCATGACCTTGGTCATCACGGTGTTATTCTGTCGTTGCGCATCGGTCAACGAGCGAGCCGCAGTGTCCATACCAAACATAATAAACACCTGGTCCGGCGCGAACGTCAGGCTGCCGGTAGCCGACACCGTGATCGTCGGCGGCTCCGGCCTGAGCTCATCATGAGCCTGTATGGCACCAGTCCACACTGCAAGCAGCGCGAGCACTGCAACAACAACCATGGGGTCTCCTCCTGCGTGGAAGCCAACCATCTCTGCAGCGATCTTCATACGTCGTCAACCTACCCCGCAGTTGCGTCCGGTGCAACTGACTTGCCCCCTTGCTCATCGCGAACAACTTGACGACAGCCGCTCCGGCAACAACACACCCGTGAACCGCCGCGATCTGCGCGCCGCAATCGAAATAGTACTGGCCGGCACGCCGGTAGACTGCAAACACCGACCCAGCATCGGCTGTTGCATCAAGTGGAAGTAAGGGAAGGTTCTCTCCTACATCTGACCTGTATTATTTGGGCTTGTCTACTATAGGCCGATGAAAGAAGTGCTCGAAACTCTATACAAAATTCATCGCGGCGTTGTCGTCCGACATGCGGGAAAACTCATTCGCACGACTTCGGACAAAATCTGAAAAATACTCACTGCCCGCACAAGATTGGCATGAATGTTCTCGTCCCCATGTTCTGTGGATAATCCTGTGAACAAGCTCCTGCGTATGTGAAGAAACGCGTGCATTAGCCACACATCCCTTCACAATGCCTACTTTTTAGGCATCTGCCGCATCGTGGGCATGCCCCTAGTAATTGTGGCTGGGAGCAGAATTTCTTATTTTTTTCCACATTCCTAGGCCCAGACGGCTTGACATGATGGAATCAACTCTCCTGGAGCGTCTCATGCGTTTGCCAGCAGCTTTCTTATCCACAGCCTCAACGATTTTCTGTGGATCATGGTCCAATAAGCAGGACTGGAGCGGCGTTCCAAATCTGTCAAGAGACAAACTCAAAAATCGTTGAAACGGGGATGATCGGAGAAGATCAAGAGAATCATTCGCTTGTGAAAAGTCGAGACGCAGCGCGTTCGGCAAGATTATTTTTTTCGATACACGTTCAGCCCCACCTTCTCCTGGCGATCTGGGATCGTGACATTTCCTTCTGTTGACGCAATAATGATCGTCTTGCCAGATGCCGACGGCCCAAACTCCTTCGAAAGATCAACTTTGATCGTCAACCATGTGCCCTCGACAGTCATTTCAACATTTTTCATCGCTGAATCCTTTCACGACTTCGTCATTGCTGCTTGATCGGCCCTCGGTCCTGGTGAGTTCACCTCATCTACTGAACAACCTAGTCCAATCGATCCTGATGGGGACAGCAGACGGAAGATGTGCGAATACCGTCGAAGATCCAGAGTCCTCCCCGGTCAGTATCCCCGCCCTGTACTGCCCCCTCGGCTCATTCGATCCAACGGAAGCGCCTCATACCGCTTCTGTACCGTTGAGAAAACCCTTCACCGCCACATCGTCGGCAAAGATCTCCGGACTGCGCTTACGATAGTCCGCGACAGTCAAGTTATGCTTAGCGAGCAGCGTGGTGAGCTTCGCATTAATATCTGCCCCCATTTCCTTCATTTGTTCCGGAGAAGGCCGCTGCCCTTCGGCATACTGCGCTCCGCCCTGGAAGTAATTCATCATCATCTCGCCGATTTCAATGCGGGCCTTCACAAACGTTTCTATTTCGACCGGTTCCGCTGCCAGGCCGACGACCGTAGAGAGCATGACACCCACTATAATGGCGAGCCCGTATCTGGCCTGATTCCTCGTCATAGTTTCCTCTTCTTCGTGTGAATCAAGGGAACGACCTCACGATAGATTGCGATCATATCATCTTAAAGTCAGAAACAGATAGGCCTGCACTGTTGATCATCGTTTGTCAGAAAACTGCAACGCCCTTGCCCTCAACAACCTATGCTGACCGCCGACGTCAGAACCGGCATCACCGCTGATCTTATTCGACCGATTGCCCCTGAAGAAAAACGGTCTGTTCCAGCGTACGAAAGAATTGCTGATAGGGCGCAGGATCTTCGACTGCACGCAAATAATATTGGGCGCTGGTTC
>JABMDE010000004.1:0-10294 GCA_015904055.1 Nitrospira sp.
TTGGCGCCAGAAACGTTTCCGGAAATACACGATCAGTTTACGGGCGCCGCGAGTTGGAATGGGCAAGAAGCATCCCTACCGCGAGTTTCTGGATACGGTAAAAACCAAGCTCGTCAGCATGGGATTCCAGGAAATGCGGGGCTCGCTCGTTGAAACCGAGTTTTGGAATATGGACGCGCTCTTCATGCCGCAGTTCCATCCGGCGCGCGACATTCACGATGTCTATTTTGTCAAAGACCCGACGCATGCCGCGCAGATCGCCGAACCGTTTGCCTCGCGCGTGACCAAGGCGCATGAGAGCGGCGGCGCGACCGGCTCCACCGGATGGCGCTATGCCTTCGACGGTGAGCGGGCGAAACGGTTGGTGTTACGGAGCCAGGGGACGGCGGTGTCGGCCCGAACCCTTGCGGCGGCGCCGGCGGTGCCGGGAAAATATTTTTCGATCGCGCGATGCTTCCGCTACGATCAGGTCGATGCGACACATGCCACGGACTTTTTCCAGGTCGAAGGAATTGTGCTGGGCGAGGACATCAATTTCAGGACTTTGCTCGGACTGCTGAACCTGTTCGCCCGTGAAGTCGCACAAGCCAAAGAGGTCAAGTTTTTGCCAGCCTATTTCCCGTTCACAGAGCCGTCGGTGGAAATGCATGTGCGCCATCCGCGCCTGGGGTGGATGGAACTCGGCGGCGCCGGGCTCTTCCGTCGGGAAGTCACCTTGCCGTTGGGCGTGACGGTGCCCGTGATTGCCTGGGGGCTCGGGCTCGACCGCATGGCGATGGTCGCACTCGGCATTCACGACATCCGCGAGCTGTTCACAGATAGCCTTGAATTGATTCGTACGACCCGAGGGATCTTCTAGCGAACACCATGCCTACGATCTCTATCTTCAAAGACGATTTTGAATCGCTGCTCGGCAGCCAGCGGACAAGCGCCGTGTCGATCGACCAGATCGAAGAGTGGCTTATGCTGGTGAAGGGTGAGTTGAAAGGCCACAACGCAGAAACCGGAGAGCTCCGCGTCGAGTTGCAAGACAGCAATCGGCCCGACCTCTGGTGTTGCGAAGGCATTGCGCGGCAAATCCGCATCAAGCAACAGGGCAAGCTGCGTCCCTATCCGTTCCTGGGCACGCGATCGAAGCCGACCCAGCGCGTGATCGTCGGCGCCGGCATGGAACGGGTTCGTCCCTACGTGGCCGCCTGCACCGCCAAGGGCTACCGGGTTACGAAGGAAGGATTGGCCCAGCTCATTCAAACGCAGGAGAAGCTGGCTGATATTTTCGGCCACAAGCGCAAAACGGTCTCGATCGGGATCTATCAGCTGCAGAAGATCGCGTTTCCTGTCACCTATGAATTGGTGAAGCCGGATGACGCGCGGTTCACGCCGTTGGGTATGGAAACGGTGATGACCCTGTCTGAAATCCTGATGGTCCATCCGAAAGGGTTGGAACACGGGCGTATCCTGGCCGGACACAGCCGCCTGCCGATTCTGCGCGACGCGAAGCGCCAACCCTTGTCCTTTCCGCCGATCATCAACAGTCGGGAGATCGGGGAAGTGCGGGTGGGGGATGATGAACTATTCGTGGAAGTGACGGGAACTGATCTGGCGATGGTGGTGTTGACGCTGAATATCTTTGCCGTCAATCTCGCCGATCGCGGAGCCGTGATCGAGCCGGTCGCCGTACAGTACCCGCACAAGACGCCGCTGGGCCGGCGCGTGGTGACGCCGCAGGATCTTGGGAAGTCACGGTCGATCCGCATCGAAACGATCGAGCGCGCGCTGGGTCAGGCACTCGGCGGAAAGACGGTGACTCAGGCTCTTAAAACCTATGGCTACGACGTATCAGCCGGCAAAAGCTCGGTGAAGGCGAAATTACCTCCCTATCGGCAGGATCTCATGCACGAGATGGATGTGGTCGAGGATGTGGCGATGAGCTGCGGCTATGGATCATTCGCGCCTGAAATGCCTGCGCAGTTTTCACAGCCGGAATCAGCCTCAAATATTCCTGGATGTCTGCTAGGGCCATACCTGCCTCCTTTTCTCAAGCGACCGAACGCGACGGGTGAGAAACGCCGTAATGATAAAACCGTCGTCGGTCTGTTCTCGGTACACGACCACGAAATGTTTACCCAATTCTACTTGACGAACCGCAATCAGCTCGCCATTGCCGCCAAGCAGGATGCGGTCAGGATTCGACAGGGTCTCAACCACATCCGAACGCAATCCAGCAAGTTCACAATGCTCTTCGGTGATATGTGTCCATCGTTCATCCGTGAGTCGAATGTCAATTCCGCCCTTTGAGACGATGCGATCAATCATAGCACCCTTAGGAGAACTTTAGCGCCTGCCGCATCGGGCGGAGCAGGCGCCTTCAGGAAATTCTCGGGAGATCGATACCTTATACCCGCCCCACTCCTCATAATCCAGCCTTGAGGCCGACAGTCGCGGCCAAACACAATTCTGTATAACATGAGTAGGTCATTTGCCCAGAGCCGTCAGGAGTGGTAACAGCGGCCGATGGGCCGGAGACTCGCATTGAGGCCCATGAGTGCAGCCGTTCGCGTCATCCACCCTTTCGATCAGAATGGCGCACCCCGATTGATGCTCGGTCTGATCCGGTGCATCTCTGCCTCCTTCACTGGCCGATTTATCTATAGAAGCCACGGTTCTGGTCTCGCCACGAGTCCGGAATCTATTCGAGGCCTCCGCATGAAAAACCTCAGCACGACCGTTGCCACGTTTGATGACGTGGTAACAGTTGTCCCTGACTGAGGCTCGCGTCTGCGAGGCATATTCATCCCCTCGCGAGTGAGTCAGGCTGCCAAGAAATGCAGAATGTCCCTGTTTCCTCCTCACTCTCATGCACGAGATGGATGTTTCGCGCCTGAAATGCCTGCGCAGTTTACGGTGGGCGGGCTGTCGCGCATCGAACAGACTTCGGATCGGGCGCGTGAGTTGATGGTCGGGCTGGGATTTCAGGAAATCATCTCCAACATCCTCGGTTCGCCGGAGAGTTACTCCACCACCATGCGGCTCGATGGAACGGCCTGGGGGAAGATGGTCGAAGTCGACAACGCAATGGCATTGACGTTCTCCGCACTTCGGCAATGGATGTTGCCGTCGTTGCTTCGCGTCGAAGCCGCCTCAAACAGAGCCTTCTATCCCCATCGTCTCTTCGAGGCGGGTGACGTGGCCATTCCGGACTCTGCCCATGAGTTGGGATCACGCACGGATACGGTCCTCGGCGCCGTCCTCGCCCATGCGACCGCGCATTTCTCCGAGATCCATTCTTGCCTCGATGTGCTGTTTTACCATCTCGGGCAAGAGTACAGCCTGGAGCCGGTGCAACATCCTTCATTCTTGGAAGGTCGGGCGGGACACATTATCGTGGCCGGCAAACCCGTCGGCGTGATCGGCGAAGTCCATCCCGAAGTTCTGGAGCGCTGGCAAATCGCCGTCCCCGTCGTCTCATTCGACGTGAACCTGTCTCAGCTGACCGATCGAGCGTAAGCGAGTCTCCGATCGGTTCTCTCGTATCCAATGGCTGCCGTTTGAACCCGATCAGACCCTCGTAGCTCTGGGTGATCTCTGGTAATGCCAGAATCCAATAGTCCTGCCTGTGCAATGGCCGACCGGTTATTGCACACCGTCAAGTAAGCAAATCAGCAAATCGCAGGTCAATTGAGTCTGCCAGAGGCAGCGAATCTGCAATCCACACTATTCCGGTATATCTCTGGAAGCATCTGAGTCTTTGCTATTGCCAATTCAACTGAACAGGCGTAATCCTTCGATTAATATCATCCAAGACCTCTAGGCATATGAGGTGATCATTGCTCTGGATCATCATGCTAGCTCTACCCATCATTGTCCTGGGGCTCCTAGTGTTTCTTCTCATAGACTCACTCCCTCCCGTTAATTGGTCCGAACTGAAAGCCGGCGATGTAATCAACCTTATTGCTCTGGTCATTGGTTCCTTGGGTGCATTCGTCGCCATTGGCTCACTTTTTGTTGCTGTCACACAACTTGAACAAGCCACCAAGGATAGTGAAGAACAACGAAAATCTCTTGATGCCAGCAGAAATCAGCTACAGGCAGTCATTGATGTTGCAACTGCACAACAGGAGATACTCAAAAGAAACCTTGCAATATCTCAGGCCCAACAAGAACTCTTGAGTAAGAGCTTAGAAACCTCCAAGGTCCAACAGAAAATACAGGCCCAAAGCCTTGACACATCAAAAGCGCAACTTGGCCTACTTGAAGAGCAACGGAAACGAGAAGAAGAACGGCAGGCTAGAAAACCCGTCGCGGAGATTGCCCTCAAGACATCTGGGGGGCCTCGCCCCATAACTGTCTTTGAAAAAGAGCCACCGATCGAATTTCCCCTGGAAAAGAACAAGAATTGGGGGAGGGTGATTGTTCTCGTTAGCAATACAGGGAACGTAGAGATCAGTAGGCCAATTGTTCGGGTTGTCGCAACACCCAATAAAGTCTTTGTAGACGATGCTGACTTTCGAATAGGAGAGCGAGCAGACCACAATGCATATCAATTCAGCGGACCCGACGTTGTCGATATTGCTCCCTCAGAGGTCGCAGTTACGCCATTCAAGTTCTCAGTGGACATCACAGTTCCTGACTCAATCAATGCTTTCGATCTAACCTTTTCAATTCAAGGCAATAACCTGAAGCGAATAAGCCACACCTTGCACATCAAAGTAATACGACCATCTTCCTGAGGGATCTGTAAGAATGTGGTTAAACCGTGGCAGAACGATCGTGTCCGACCAAGTTTTGGCAAAAGAATGGGGACATTCTATGTTCTACCAGAAAGAAAGAGACGAGCGGGACGGTAGTCTGTAGTGTCTGGCAGGTCTTTGTGAACGGCAGTTCGATAGAGCAGGGGAGACTGCTTAGATCCTGACCTATAAAGAAAGAACTATTGCGACTTAGGCCGTAGCCGGAGTCATGTGCTGCTTGGCGAGGCCGCAGAGTTTTTCAAATCCTACGGCGTCCTTGATCGCCATGTCTGAGAGGACTTTGCGATCCAGCAACACATTCGCTTTCTTGAGGGCATTGATGAACCGGCTATAGGTCAGCCCGTGGTTCCGCACCGCAGCACTGATGCGCGCGGTCCACAGCCGGCGGAAATCGCCTTTTCTGTCCTTGCGTCCGACGTAGGCGTAGACTAGCCCCTTATCGACGCTCTCCGTGGCCGAACGGAACAGCCGGCTTTTCCCGCCGTACTGCCCTTTGGCCAGCTTCAGCCGTTTATTTCTCCGATGTCTTGTTTTCGCTCCCTCTGGGCCGATCACCCGCACTTCCCGGACCCGGATTTCACGATTCACGCGCAGTTTGGGGACGATAAGCCACCTCCTCGTATGAGTGTTAAATGCTTTGCTGCACGCGCGTGGTTTCGGCGCGCAATAGATCCAGAACCTCGGTGACCGTCTTGCTTCCAAGGTTGGCACCGCTTCGGCCTCTGACCGAGACCGTACCGCCTTGGACCTCACGGTCTCCCGCCACCAACATAAATGGAACTTTCGCCTTCTCCGCTTCACGTATCTTGAACCCGATCTTCTCGTTACGAATGTCGGCTTCGGCCCGGAACCCGGCGCTTCTCAATTGCGCTGTGACGGCGGCGGCATAGTCCCGCTGATTATCGGTGATATTCATGACCGTGGCCTGTACCGGCGCCAGCCATGCGGGGAACGCTCCGCCGTAATGTTCGATCAGAATGCCAAAGAACCGTTCGATCGAACCCATCAAGGCCCGGTGGATCATGATGGGTTGATGGGCCTTGCCGTCCTCGCCGATATAACTGAGTTCAAATCGTTCGGGGTTGTTGAAATCGACTTGAATGGTAGAGCATTGCCATGAGCGGCCCAGCGCATCCTTGATCTTGATGTCGATCTTTGGACCGTAGAAGGCGCCGCCGCCCGGGTCCATGCGGTAGGCGATGTTCCGGCTCTTGATCGCGGCCTCCAGTGCGCTGGTGGCCAGTGTCCAATGTTCATCGGCGCCC
This sequence comes from Nitrospira sp., assembly GCA_015904055.1. The sequence goes on from JABMDE010000004.1 coordinate 6,017, forward strand.
ACCGATTCTTTGGGTCTCGTCGAGAGAAAGACTTCAAAATCGGTGAATCCGAATGTCTGTAACATGAAAAACGTGAAGTCCAGCACCCGGCTGACTTCGGTCTCAATCTGGTCGGGCCGGCAGAACAAATGGGCATCGTCCTGGGTAAAGCCGCGTACGCGCAATAAGCCATGCAGGACGCCGGTCCGCTCGTAGCGGTAGACGGTCCCCAATTCGCCGTAGCGGATGGGCAGATCCCGATAGCTGCGGAGATGCGACTTGTAGATCATGATGTGGTAGGGGCAGTTCATCGGCTTGAGCTGATACTCGCTGCCCTCCAGCTTCATCGCGGCGAACATGTTTTCGCGGTAGTAATCGAGATGTCCGCTGGTTTTCCACAGATCGAGGCGAGCGACGTGGGGAGAATAGACCAGTTCGTATCCGCCCTTGATATGCTGCTCGCGCCAGAAATTTTCTATTTGGAGCCTGATCGCCGCGCCTTTCGGGTGCCAGAGCACCAGGCCGGGGCCGATCTCGTCCTGGACGGAAATCAAGTCCAGATCCTTGCCGACCTTGCGGTGGTCGCGTCGCTTGATTTCTTCCAGCTTGGCCAGGTGCGCGTCGAGTTCCGTTTTCGTCGGAAACGAGGTGCCGTAGATTCTCTGGAGCATGGGGTTGCGTTCGTCGCCGCGCCAGTAGGCCCCTGCGGTGGTCAGGAGTTTAAAGGCGCCGATATGGCCGGTCGAAGGCAAGTGCGGGCCACGGCACAAGTCCACAAAGTCCCCTTGCGTATATGCTGAAATCGGCTCCCCGTCTGGGAAGCCCTCGATCAACTCGACCTTGTACTGTTCGCCGCGCGCCTTGAAGAACTCGATCGCGTCCCGTTTGGAAAGTTCCCGCCGCGCGATCGGCAGTGTGCGCTTGGCAATGTCGCGGGCGCGGTCTTCGATGCTGGCAAGGTCTTCCGGTGTAAACGGCCGATCATAGGCGAAATCGTAATAGAAGCTGTCTTCCAGCGCCGGCCCGATCGTCAATTGAGCCGTCGGGAACAGCTCCTTCACGGCTTGTGCCATGAGGTGAGTGCTGCTGTGGCGGTAGACTTCACGGCCTTCCGGGCTGTCGAATCGGAGCGGTTCAATCGTTGCGTCTTCCGACAAAGGGCACGAGAGATCCACCACGGTTCCATTGACGCGTGCCGCCAAAATATCTGTGCCCAGGGACACCCCTAGCGCAGACAGGGCGTCTCCTACCGTGTGGCCGGTCTGAACCTCTTTGCTGTGCCCGTCTTTAATCGCTACTTTCATCGTGGATACGAGCCGACATCCGCACAAAAATGACAAAGGCACCCCGCCTCCGAGAGGTACGCGGATGCCTCAGCCGAGTGGTAGGCGCGGACGGTCTTGAACCGTCGACCTCTACCGTGTCAAGGCCTCAGCCGAGTGGTAGGCGCGGACGGTCTTGAACCGTCGACCTCTACCGTGTCAAGGTAGCGCTCTCCCCCTGAGCTACGCGCCTATCGTACAGCCGGGCATGCTAATATACGGGTGCCCGAAGTGTCAAGAAAAGCAAAGAGAAAACGGCTCCCGTCCCCTATCGAGAGGGGCCGTCTTCTCTTTGAAAATCGATCGCCGGCTGAGTCTACTTTACGGCCGACTTCAGCTCTTTACCGGCTGAAAACTTGGGAACCTTGGCGGCAGGGATACGGAGTGCTTCACCGGTTCGGGGATTTCGCCCCATCCGTGCCTTGCGCTTGGAGATCGTAAAGGTGCCGAAATTGACGAGGGATACACGCCGGCCTTCGTGACGGCTCCGGTGAACGCCTCAAGGGCGGTGCCGGCAGCGACTTTCGTGATTCCGGCCGAAGCGGCCATTTTCGCAATGAGTTCTTCCTTTGTCATCGAGCGTCCTCCTTGTGTGTGTTGAAACAATACGTCTGGATTGACGATGCCTCATGGATCGAGAGGCGCTACGCCTTCCGGCGTGTTTTGGCCCTTGTGCGTTTCAAGGGAATATGCAATGCCGCGATCTTTTTTCGCAAGGTGTTCCGGTTCAGTCCCAGCAGCTCGGCTGCTTGAATTTGATTCCCCTGTGTTTCTTCAAGGGCGGATGTAATCAAGGGCCGTTCAACGGCTGAAATCAGAATCGGGTGCAGGTTTTTCGCCGATCCGTTCCTCATGCCTTTCACGAAATCGCCCATCTTCATATCGAGGTAGCTCTCCAGGGACGCATCCCGGATCTTGCCCTGCTGGGTCATGGACCCGGTATGTTGATTCAAGAGCTGCAGGGCTTTCACGGCTCTTTTCAACACCGTGCGCGAGCCGGTAATGATCAGGCTGCGAGACGGATCGACATGATCGGGAAGCGGCATCGCTCCTTCGTGGGCGCTTCGGGATTCCATCACCACGGCATCGAAATGATGTTTCGCCGCCTCTTTTTGAAAGGTAGCCGTATCTCGTGCAATGGTGACCGCCGCGTCCTTAAACGCCTGCCTGAACTGAGCCTGTACCTCGGCATCTGCGGTCAGCAGTAGTATGGAAAAGACAGATGAAGAACCCGCCATGAAGGCACCACGCCAAGAAGAGGGGCGGATTATTGCCCAGGGTGCCAACGATGTCAATTGAATTTTCCGGGGACAGGCTTCTGGAGTGCCCCCTGCAAGGCTTTCCGGTCACTGTGTGATCGAATGCATCGTGACGTTGGTTTTGCTGCCGGTGTGCATGGATGCGCGCGCCTCCCGGCGAAGCAGGTTTCGCGCGTCACCGTTCGGCAGATTCATGGCCCTGAGCAGAGTTGAAGGACGAGATGCGAGCCGTGACGTGTGGAGTCGCGAATTGTGTCGTGCTGCGGAAACGCTATGAATCAACCGGGTGAGCCGTCACTTGACAGCCTGGTCGGCAAAGAGGTACATATAGATCAATTCCTACGGGAATAATAAAGAATGAAAGTGTCTCGACGCACAACATATGGAATCATGGCGGTTATTGACCTGGCGATGAATGGAAAAGATGTTCCAGTTCAGGCTAGAGCCATAGCAACCCGGCAGGCGATCCCGATCAAGTTTCTTGAGCAGGTTCTCCATTCCTTGAAGAAGGCGGGGCTTATTGATAGTCTCCGGGGCGCGCAAGGCGGCTACCGCCTGCTCAAAGAACCATCGGCTCTTTCGGTCGCCGATATTCTCGAAGTGTTAGATGGACCGGTGCTGCATCATGCCGTTCATCAAAACCCGGCTTTCGACCGGCATCCACCCAAACAGGAACTGTTGCTTGGATATGTCTGGAAGCAAGTAGCCGAAGCCGAACATGATGTGCTGCATCGTATTACGATCAATGAGTTGGCCAGTCGCCAGCACGCGATCGAACAGCACCGTAACCCGATGTACCACATTTAGACATTAGGATGATGATTCGCGTCGGGTAAAGGGTGTTTTGCGGGAACGTGAGTGAGAGGAGATACGCCGATGACTCCCCAAGGCCTTAAGACAGTCGACATCAAGACGGCTCCTATTCCGCCGTCCATTGCTGAAGAAATCGAGACCTTTGAAGCCGAGGCACTGCGGTTGATTGCCGGCGAAGGTTCTTCGGATCTCTTCCGGCCGTTCCGCTTGCAGCACGGGATTTACGGGCAGCGGCAGCCTGGTGTGCAGATGGTGCGGATCAAAATTCCGTTCGGAGGGATTTCCGCCAATCAGCTCCGCCGGGTGGCAGAGCTGGCGGATCAATACGCCACAGCCGTCGGCCATGTGACGACGCGACAGGATATCCAGCTCCATTTTGTCGAGCTGAAGGATGTGCCGGCGATCATGCGAGGGTTGGCCGAAGTCGGGCTGACGACGCGGGAAGCCTGCGCGAATACGGTGCGCAATGTCACGGCGTGCCACTTAGCCGGTGTCTGCCGGGGCGAAGTCTTTGATGTCACACCCTATGCGAAGACCATTGCCTATCATCTCCTGCGCAATCCGCTCAACCAGAGTTTGCCGCGGAAGTTTAAGATCGCCTTTTCGGGATGCGCGCACGATTGCGCCCTGACTCCGATCCACGACGTCGGGCTGCTGGCTGCCAAACGGGCGGACGGAGCCATCGGTTTCCGGATGGTGGCCGGCGGCGGGCTCGGGTCTGCGCCGCGCGTCGCGCAACTGTTGCGCGAATTTACGCCGATGGACGAGCTGATTCCGAGTATCGAAGCGGTCATCAAAGTGTTCGATACGTTGGGGAATCGGAAGAACCGGAATAAGGCCCGTCTGAAGTTCGTCATCGATAAATTGGGGTTCGAGGAATTCAAGCGCCGATGGGAAGCGGCCTA
>JABMDE010000004.1:10414-13252 GCA_015904055.1 Nitrospira sp.
TTGAAATTGGAAATGATGGATGCCGGCGAGCAGCTGGAAGTCTGGCTGGATGCGGGTGAGCCGATCAAAAACGTGCCGATGAGCCTCAAAAACGATGGACACAAAGTGCTGCTGCAAGAGGCGCTGGAGTCGGCGGCCACGCATTATCGAGTGTTGGTCGAGAAGGTCGGCGAGTAAGAGGAAGTCAGGGTCATGATGGCGTCACAGGATGGAGCCGGAGCGAGGGTTGATCTGAAGGCGTGGAGCGATTCGCAGCCTCAGGACGTGCTGGCGGCTGCCCTCCCGCGCTATGCGGGGAAGATCGTTCTTGCCTGCAGCTTCGGTGCGGAAGATGTCGTCTTAGTCGATATGATTCATCGGCTGGACCCGTCTGTGCCTCTGTTCTACTTGGATACGGACTTTTTGTTTGCGGAGACCTATGCGACGAGAGATCGCATCATCGAGCGGTATCAATTGAAACCGGCACAGTTGGTACAAGTCACATCACTGCTTACGCCTGAACGTCAGGCGGCGCAATACGGCGACGCATTATGGGCGAAAGAGCCCGACCGTTGCTGCCAATTACGGAAGATCGAGCCGTTGACCCGCGTGTTGCAAGGGTACGATGCCTGGATCACCGGCATTCGGCGCGACCAAGCGCCCTCCAGGGCCGGCGCCGGGTTGATCGAGTGGGATGGCAAGTTTAGCCTTGTGAAAGTGAATCCCTTGGCGCGCTGGACGTGGGCTGATGTATGGACCTACATCAAGGTCTACGAGGTTCCCTATAACTCGCTGCATGATCGGAATTATCCCAGCATTGGCTGTACCCATTGCACTGCGCCGGTCGCAGACGGTGACGATCCGCGGGCTGGTCGCTGGAAAAACTTCACAAAGACGGAGTGCGGGTTGCACAAGGCCTAAGAATGCCCATTCAAGACATCATTGCCAAAATTGCGAAGGGCCCGAAAGTATCCAAGGACTTGACGTGGGAGGAGTCGAAGCAGGCCATCAAGGCGTTGATCGAAGGGGCAGCGACCCCGGCGCAGGTCGGGGCGTTCCTGATTGCCATGCGGTTCAAGTCGGAGTCGGTCACGGAATTGGCCGCTATGGCCGCCGCTGCCAGGCAGTATGTGCCGCCGCTTGCTGTGTCACGGGATGCGGCCTTGGTCGATATTCCCAGTTACGCCGGCAAACAGGATACGTTCCATGCGTTGATCGCTGCGTCGATCGTCGCGGCGTCGGCCGGCGTCACGGTGCTGATGCATGGATACGACGGTGTTCCTGGACGGCCAGGCAGCGCCGGGGTACTCAAGGCGCTGGGCATTCCCATCGACTTTGAATCCAAGATGGTGACAGAGGAACTGAATAGGAAGGGCTTTGCCTATTTGGACATCGGCCTCTACCACCCTCCGGTCTATCGATTTCTGGAAATGCGCCAGGAGCTTGGAGTCAGGAATGTGTTTCATCCGATTGCGAGGTTGCTGAATCCCGCTCGAGCTGCCTCTCAGGTGGTCGGATTGTCGCATCCGCCGCATTTTGAGAAAACGGTCGAAGCCTTGCGCATGCTCGGTTGCCCGCGCGGGCTGGTGATCCGTGGTGTCGAGGGTGATCCCGAATTGTCTCTTTCGGCGGTCACGCGAGTGCTTGAATTACGGAATGAGCGCATCGCGCCGCTGGGCGTGGCGCCGAAGGACTTTGGCGTGCCGTCAGGCTCGACGCGAGAGATGGCGGGGTTTCCTCCGGCACAGCGGGATAAGGAAGCGGACCTGCTCCGGAGAATTCTTCAGAATAAGGCGCAAGGCGGGCCACGAGATTGGGTACTCATGAATGCCGCGATGGTGCTCTATGCGGCGGGGAAAAGCGACTCGCTTGCCGACGCCTATCTCATGGCGCGATCGGTGATCGAAGAGGGTGCGGCGGCGCGTAAGCTGGATGAGCTGGTGCAGGAACCGGTGGCTGCGGCACCATCAACTCAACACTAACAACTCATAATTAAGAACTAACCATGAAACATCTACGGCAACTCGAAGATCAAAGTGTGTATATTTTGAGAGAGGCGTACAAGCATTTCGACAATCTCGGCATGCTCTGGTCGATGGGCAAAGATTCCACCGTGCTGTTATGGCTGGCCCGGAAGGCGTTTTTTGGCCACGTGCCGTTCCCATTGCTCCACGTCGATACGAATTACAAGATTCCGGCCATGATTGAGTACCGTGACAGGCTGGCTCGTGAATGGGGGCTGGATTTGGTTGTCGGCCAAAACAAAGAAGCGCTGGCTGCCGGCATGAACCACACGTTGGGACGCGTCGTGTGCTGCACTGCGCTGAAGACGAATGGGCTGAAACAGTTGTTGGAACATAAAGGGTACACGGGCGTCATTCTGGGGGTTCGGGCTGATGAAGAGGGGACGAGGGCGAAAGAACGTTATTTCTCTCCCCGTGACAAGCATGGCGATTGGGATTTTCGAGATCAGCCGCCGGAACTTTGGGATCAGTATAAGACGACCTTCCCGCCAGGTACGCACATCCGTATCCATCCGCTGCTGGATTGGACGGAAATCAACATTTGGGAATACATCAAGCTCGAAAACATTCCGTTCATTGATCTCTATCTCGACAAGGGCGACGGCACCCGCTATCGCAGCCTGGGCTGCGCTCCCTGTACGACGCCGATCAAGTCGACGGCGAAATCGGTAGACGACATTATCGAAGAACTGCGCCACACGACGGTGGCGGAACGGTCAGGCCGCGCCCAAGACGAAGGCCGCGGGATGGAATTACTCCGGAAAGATGGATACATGTAGCCATGAGCATCTCAACAGCACCGACAAAACCATCCGAGACTATGAACATTGTCATC
>JABMDE010000004.1:13372-16219 GCA_015904055.1 Nitrospira sp.
TTGAAATTGGAAATGATGGATGCCGGCGAGCAGCTGGAAGTCTGGCTGGATGCGGGTGAGCCGATCAAAAACGTGCCGATGAGCCTCAAGAACGATGGGCATAAAGTACTTTTGCAAGAGGCTCTGGAGTCGGAGGCCACGCATTATCGAGTGCTGGTCGAGAAGGTCGGCGAGTAAGAGGACAGGGTCATGATGGCGTCACAGGATGGAGCCGGAGCGAGGGTTGATCTGAAGGCGTGGAGCGATTCGCTCGAATCGCAGCAGCCTCAGGACGTGCTGGCAGCCGTCCTCCCGCGCTATGCGGAGAAGATCGTTCTTGCCTGCAGCTTTGGCGCGGAAGATGTGGTGCTGGTCGATATGATTCACCGCCTGGACCCCTCCGTGCCCCTGTTCTACCTGGATACGGATTTTTTGTTTGCGGAGACCTATGCGACGAGAGATCGCATCATCGAGCGGTATCACTTGAAACCGGCACAGTTGGTACAAGTCACATCACTGCTTACGCCTGAACGTCAGGCGGCGCAATACGGCGACGCCTTGTGGGCGAAAGAGCCAGACCGCTGCTGCCAATTGCGGAAGATTGAGCCGTTGACTCGTGTGTTGCAAGGGTACGATGCCTGGATCACCGGTATTCGGCGCGACCAAGCCCCCTCCAGGGCCGGGGCGGGGTTGATCGAGTGGGATGGCAAGTTTGGTCTCGTGAAAGTGAATCCCTTGGCTCGCTGGACGTGGGCTGATGTCTGGACCTATATCAAGGTCTACGAAGTTCCCTATAACCCGCTGCATGATCGGAATTATCCCAGCATTGGCTGCACCCATTGCACTGTGCCGGTCGCAGACGGTGACGATCCGCGGGCTGGTCGCTGGAAAAACTTCACAAAGACGGAGTGCGGGTTGCACAAGGCGTAAGAATGCCCATTCAAGACATCATTGCCAAAATTGCGAAGGGCCCGAAAGTATCCAAGGATTTGACGTGGGAGGAGTCCAAGCAGGCCATCAAGGCGTTGATCGAAGGGGCAGCGACCCCGGCGCAGGTCGGGGCCTTCTTGATCGCCATGCGGTTCAAGTCAGAGTCGGTCACGGAATTGGCCGCCATGGCCGCCGCCGCCAGGCAGTATGTGCCGCCGCTTGCTGTGTCGCGGGATGCGGCCTTGGTCGATATTCCCAGTTACGCCGGCAAACAGGATACGTTCCATGCGTTGATCGCCGCGTCGATCGTTGCGGCGTCTGCCGGCGCCACGGTGCTGATGCATGGATATGACGGTGTTCCTGGACGGCCAGGCAGTGCCGGGGTACTGAAGGCGCTGGGCATTCCCATCGATTTCGAGTCTAAGATGGCGACCGAGGAACTGAATAGGAAGGGCTTCGCCTATTTGGACATCGGCCTCTACCATCCCCCGGTCTATCGGTTTCTGGAAATGCGCCAGGAGCTTGGAGTCAGAAATGTGTTTCATCCGATTGCGAGGTTGCTGAACCCAGCTCGAGCCGCCTCTCAGGTGGTCGGATTGTCGCATCCGCCGCATTTTGAGAAAACGGTCGAAGCCCTGCGCATGCTCGGTTGTCCGCGCGGGCTGGTGATCCGCGGTGTCGAGGGTGATCCCGAATTGTCTCTTTCGGCGGTCACGCGGGTGTTGGAATTACGGAATGAGCGTATCGCGCCGCTGGGTGTGGCTCCGAAGGACTTTGGCGTGCCACCAGGCTCGACGCGAGAGATGGCGGGGTTTCCTCCGGCACAGCGGAATAAGGAAGCGGACCTGCTCCGGAGAATTCTTCAGAATAAGACGCAGGGCGGGCCAAGAGATTGGGTACTCATGAATGCCGCGATGGTGCTCTATGCGGCGGGGAAAAGTGACTCGCTTACCGCCGGCTATCTCATGGCGCGGTCGGCGATTGAAGAGGGTGCGGCGGCGCGTAAGCTGGATGAGCTGGTGCAGGAACCGGTGGCTGCGGCACCATCAACTCAACACTAACAACTCACAATTAAGAACTAACTATGAAACATCTACGGCAACTCGAAGATCAAAGTGTTTATATTTTGAGAGAGGCCTACAAGCATTTCGACAATCTCGGCATGCTCTGGTCGATGGGCAAAGATTCCACCGTGTTGTTGTGGCTGGCCCGGAAGGCGTTCTTCGGCCACGTGCCGTTCCCATTGCTCCACGTCGATACGAACTACAAGATTCCGGCCATGATCGAGTACCGTGACAGGCTGGCTCGTGAATGGGGGCTGGATTTGGTTGTCGGCCAAAATAAAGAAGCGCTGGCCGCCGGCATGAACCATACGTTGGGGCGCGTCGTGTGCTGTACCGCGCTGAAGACGAATGGACTGAAGCAGTTGTTGGAACACAAAGGGTATACAGGCGTCATTCTGGGGGTCCGGGCGGATGAAGAGGGGACGAGGGCGAAAGAACGCTATTTCTCTCCCCGTGACAAGCATGGAGATTGGGATTTTCGCGATCAGCCGCCGGAACTTTGGGATCAGTATAAGACGACATTCCCGCCCGGTACGCACATTCGTATCCATCCGCTGCTGGATTGGACAGAAATCAACATTTGGGAATACATCAAGCTCGAAAACATTCCGTTCATCGATCTCTATCTCGACAAGGGCGACGGCACCCGCTATCGCAGCCTGGGCTGCGCCCCCTGTACGACGCCGATCAAGTCGACGGCGAAATCGGTGGACGACATTATCGAAGAACTGCGCCACACGACGGTGGCGGAACGGTCGGGCCGCGCTCAAGATGAAGGCCGCGGCATGGAATTACTCCGGAAAGATGGATACATGTAGCCATGAGCATCTCAACAGCACCGACAAAACCATCCGAGACTATGAACATTGTCATC
>JABMDE010000004.1:16339-22021 GCA_015904055.1 Nitrospira sp.
CTGCATCTGGGCGGTTCCGTCAACGGCACGCCCCGTATCGGCCAGATGACGGTCAAACTGCCGGCCAAAGCGGTGCCGGCGGCGCTCACCCATTTGATCGATGTCTATCGACGCGACCGTCTGACGAATGAAGGTCTTCCGGGCTTCATCGCCCGTGTGGGGAAAAACAAATTGAAGGATGAATTGATCCCCTACACGATCGTTCCAGCCTATCAGGACGACCCGACCTACTATTACGATTGGGAGGGAGAAGACGAGTTTATTCTCGAAGATCTTGGTCCGGGCGAATGCGCCGGCGGGGCTCTGGAAATGATCGAAAACGGCATTCTCGAAGCCGATCAGGAGCTCTATCAGGCGAAACTCCTGGTGGATAATCACCAGTACTCCGTCTCCGTGAACAAGTCGTACCGTGCGGTGCTGGCGGCAGCCAAAGCGTTGTTGGTGACGGAGGGGCTTGAGCCATCGACCGATTCTGAAACCTTCATTGAGTTCGACAGCAGGATTGCTCAAAAGGGCACGGTGTCGCCGATCTACCGGAATCTGAATAAGACCGTCGGTGATCTCGGCCCGAAAGAGACGACGGGGCAATCGGCGCGGGAGAAGATGGCCTTTGCCAAAGGATTCGTCGATGCCTGTCGGGCAGCAACCGAACAGATGGGCAAGGATCTGAAATTGGCCCCGGTGCAGGAAGCGCAAGCCCCGGCACCGCAGGCTCCACCAGCGCCGGTCGAGGCGACAACGGCGGCTCCTGCTCAGGCCGGCGCGCCGGTGTACGACCTGCGCGGCGTGGCCTGTCCGCTCAATTACGTGAAGACGAAGCTGAAATTGGAAATGATGGATGCCGGCGAACAGCTGGAAGTCTGGCTGGATGCGGGTGAGCCGATCAAGAATGTGCCGATGAGCCTCAAGAACGATGGACACAAAGTGCTGCTGCAAGAGGCGCTGGAGTCTGAGGCGACTCATTATCGTGTGCTGGTCGAGAAGGTCGGCGAGTAAGAGGAAGTCAGGGTGATGATGGCGTCACAGGACGGAGCCGGATCGATGGTTGACCGCAAGGCCGACCTCAAAAGATGGAGTGATTCGCTCGAATCGCAGCAGCCCCAGGATGTGTTGGCGGCTGCTCTCCCGCGCTATGCGGGGAAGATCGTCCTTGCCTGCAGCTTCGGCGCGGAAGATGTCGTCTTGGTCGATATGATTCATCGCCTCGATCCGTCCGTGCCGCTGTTCTACCTGGATACGGACTTTTTGTTTGCGGAGACCTATGCGACGAGGGATCGCGTCATCGAGCGGTATCACTTGAAGCCGACACAGGTGGTACAAGTCACCTCACTACTCACGCCTGAACGTCAGGCGGCTCAATACGGCGACGCCTTATGGACGAAAGAGCCCGACCGCTGTTGCCAATTGCGGAAGGTCGAGCCGTTGACCCGCGTGTTACAAGGGTACGAGGCCTGGATCACCGGTATCCGGCGCGACCAAGCTCCCTCCAGGGCCGGTGCCGGGTTGATCGAGTGGGATGGTAAGTTTGGTCTCGTCAAAGTGAATCCCTTGGCGCGCTGGACATGGGCCGATGTATGGACCTACATCAAGGTCTATGAAGTTCCCTATAACCCGCTGCATGATCGGAATTATCCCAGCATCGGCTGCACTCATTGCACCGCACCGGTTGCAGACGGTGATGATCCACGGGCTGGTCGCTGGCAAAACTTCACCAAGACGGAGTGCGGGTTGCACAAGGCGTAAGAATGCCCATTCAAGACATCATTGCCAAAATTGCGAAGGGTCCGAAGGTATCCAAGGACTTGACGTGGGAGGAGTCCAAGCAGGCCGTCAAAGCGTTGATCGAAGGGGCCGCGACTCCGGCGCAGGTCGGGGCGTTCCTGATCGCCATGCGGTTCAAGTCGGAGTCGGTCACGGAATTGGCTGCCATGGCCGCCGCCGCCCGGCAGTATGTACCGCCGCTTGCTGTATCGCGGGATGCGGCCTTGGTCGATATCCCCAGTTACGCCGGCAAACAGGATACGTTCCATGCGTTGATTGCCGCGTCGATCGTCGCGGCGTCGGCCGGCGCTACGGTGCTGATGCATGGCTATGACGGTGTTCCTGGACGGCCCGGCAGCGCCGGGGTACTCAAGGCGTTGGGTATTCCCATCGACTTCGAGCCCAAGATGGCGACCGAGGAATTGAATAGGAAGGGCTTCGCCTACTTGGACATCGGCCTGTATCACCCCCCGGTCTATCGATTTCTGGAAATGCGTCAGGAGCTTGGAGTCAGGAATGTGTTTCATCCGATTGCGAGGCTGCTGAATCCGGCGCGAGCCCCCTCTCAGGTGGTCGGATTGTCGCATCCGCCGCACTTTGAGAAAACGGTTGAAGCCTTGCGCATGCTCGGTTGTCCGCGCGGGCTTGTGATCCGTGGCGTCGAGGGTGATCCCGAATTGTCCCTTTCGGCGGTCACGCGAGTGCTGGAATTGCGGAATGAACGTATCGCGCCGTTGGGCGTGGCGCCGAAGGATTTTGGCGTGCCGTCAGGTTCGACGCGAGAAATGGCAGGGTTTCCTCCGGCGCAGCGGGACAAGGAAGCGGACCTGCTCCGGAGAATTCTTCAGAATAAGACACAGGGCGGGCCCAGAGATTGGGTGCTCATGAATGCCGCGATGGTGCTCTATGCGGCGGGGAAAAGCGACTCGCTTGCCGCCGGCTATCTTATGGCGCGGTCAGCGATCGAAGAGGGTGCGGCAGCGCGTAAGCTGGATGCACTGGTGCAGGAACCGGTTGCTGCAGCCAAGTTGTAAGCAGTGAGTGATGAGTCGAATCTGCGAACTGAACACTGAAAACCCAAGAGTGCAATCATGAAACATCTCCGGCAACTTGAAGATCAAAGTGTCTATATTTTGAGAGAGGCCTATAAGCATTTCGACAATCTCGGCATGCTCTGGTCCATGGGCAAAGATTCCACGGTGCTGTTATGGCTGGCCCGGAAGGCGTTCTTCGGCCATGTGCCGTTCCCCTTGCTCCACGTCGATACGAGCTACAAGATCCCGGCGATGATCGAGTATCGCGACAGGCTGGCTCGTGAATGGGGGCTGGATTTGGTGGTCGGCCAAAACAAAGAAGCGCTGGCTGCCGGCATGAACCACACGCTGGGCCGCGTTGTGTGCTGCACGGCGCTGAAGACGAACGGGCTGAAACAGTTGTTGGAACATAAAGGGTACACGGGCGTCATTCTGGGGGTGCGAGCGGATGAAGAGGGGACGAGGGCGAAAGAACGCTATTTCTCTCCCCGTGACAAACATGGCGATTGGGATTTTCGTGATCAGCCGCCGGAACTCTGGGATCAGTATAAAACGACGTTCCCGCCCGGTACGCACATCCGTATCCATCCGCTGCTGGATTGGACGGAAATCAATATTTGGGAATATATCAAGCTCGAAAACATTCCGTTCATTGATCTCTATCTCGACAAGGGCGACGGCACCCGCTATCGCAGCCTGGGCTGTGCTCCCTGTACGACGCCGATCAAGTCGACGGCGAAATCTGTGGACGACATTATCGAAGAACTGCGCCACACGACGGTGGCGGAACGGTCGGGCCGCGCCCAAGACGAAGGCCGCGGCATGGAATTACTCCGGAAAGATGGATACATGTAGCCATGAGCATCTCAACAGCACCGACAAAACCATCCGAGACAGAGCAGGGCATTACGATCGATACGGCTCGCACGTTCTTCATCTGGAAAGGACGCCAATACATCATCATCGATGCGCCGGGCCACAAAGAATTTCTCAAGAATATGATCTCCGGCGCCGCGCGCGCCGAGGCGGCGATTTTGCTGATTGATGCGCTGGAAGGCGTGAAAGAACAGTCGAAGAAACACGGCTATCTGCTGTCATTGCTCGGTGTCCGTCAATTCGCGGTCGTGGTCAATAAGATGGATCTGGTCGGCTACCGACAGGATGTCTTCAGCGGGATCGAAAAAGAGTATCGGGAATTCCTGGGGCAGTTCAAGGCGGTGCCGACGCAGTTCATTCCGGTCAGCGCCAAGCTCGGCGACAACATCGCCAATCGTAGTGACACGATGCCCTGGTATGGCGGTCCGACGGTGTTGGATACCTTGAGCCTCTTCAAGAAAGAAGCAGCCCGGTCGGAGCAGCCGCTCAGACTTCCGGTGCAGGACGTGTACAAGTTCGACGCACGCCGCATCATCACCGGCCGCATTACGGCGGGCCGTGTGAAGGTCGGAGACCATCTCGTCTTTTCACCCTCGAACAAGCGGGCCAACGTCAAGTCTGTCGAAGCCTTCAATGTCGAGCCGCAGCCCATGATGGGCGAGGCGGGCCAGTCGATCGGCCTCACGTTGGACGAGCAGATTTTCGTGGAGCGCGGCGAGATCGCGTCGCACCAGGAACAGCTGCCGTCCGTGTCGACGGCGTTTCGCGCGAATGTGTTTTGGCTGGGGAAGCGGGCTCTTGAGAAGGGGCGCAAATACCTTCTGCGCGTTGCGACTAAAGAGGTGGACTGCGAAGTGGTGTCCATCCATCGCATCATCGACACAATGGATTTAGCCCAACAGCAGGGCAGCAATACGGTCGGCAAGAACCAAGTTGCGGAGTTGACCGTGCGCACGAAGATGCCGCTGGCCTTTGATCTCTCGTCGTCGTTTGAGGCCACCGGCCGGTTTGTCTTGGTCGACGAGTACGATATCGCCGGGGGCGGCATCATTACGGAACTGGTGCGTGACGAGCAGGAATTTTTGCGGGAAGAAGCGCGGCGCCGGGACTTCGCCTGGGTGAAAGGCGAGGTCGGCATTGAAGATCGCGCCAAACAGTATGGCCATCGGGCGGCGGTGGTGTTGTTTACCGGAGGGCGGCATGCCGGCAAATCATTCCTAGCGAGAAAGCTGGAAGGACGTCTCGTGGCGGATGGGCGTCATGCGTACCTCTTAGACGGTGAAAACCTGCGCCGTGGTCTTGATGCCGATTTGAGCGAAGAAGAACGGGGCCAGACGGCGGAGATGGCTCGCCGGTATGGCGAAGTCGCGCGGTTGCTGATGGATACGGGGCTGATTGTCGTCTCCACCACGAATCCGTTCGGACTGGCCTATCGGGATGCCGTGCAGCCGATTCGGACGCTTGTCCATCCGGCGCCGGTGGTGGCCGTCCATATGAGCAAGTCAGACGAGGAGCCGCCTCCCAACACCGACGTGGTGTTGAGCGGCCCGATGGATATCGATTTGGCGGTCAAGCGAGTCATGGACGAACTGAAGCGTCGGGGCGTATTGGCCGAGGCCATCGGGTCCAAGCCGACGTTTCAGTATTCGATTTAGCTAACCATATCTGACCTGACACCGACTGACCGCGCATAGTTCCAGGATCGCGTCTCTGACTTGAAGATCCGTCCATCGGAATTTGTCGTGCAAGGTCCGTTGCCACTCGCGTTCGAACGACGAGTCACTGACTCTTAACCTGTTGTCTGAAAAAGGCTGGGAAGTCCAAACTGACCCCATCTCACCCCCACTACAATAAACGGCAGATTCGCAAACCACAGGGAAGTGGACTGGTCGCTAACTAAGACTTTGGCTTATTAGGATCTTCCTTAGCAGGCTGCGGAAAAACGTTTTTGAGGCCTCTCCCGAAGCGTCAACTTCGGTGTCTGGAATGACCTCTGACTTGCTCGAAAACC
>JABMDE010000004.1:22141-32233 GCA_015904055.1 Nitrospira sp.
ACACCTTTCTGAGGCCTGTGCTAGGTCTACACCCATAAGTAAATCCGATTCGTCGTTACCCTTAGCCGGTTGAACAGAGAGGCCGGCATTGAGGAGGGATCCATGGGCGGGCATAGCCATTGGTCGACCATCAAGCGGCACAAGGGGGCCCAGGACGCCAAGCGCGGAAAGATCTTCACGAGAATCATTCGCGAGGTCACGATCGCAGCCCGTTCAGGCGGCGATCCGGATGCAAATCCACGTCTTCGGCTGGCCATTGCTAAGGCCAAAGAAGCGAATATGCCCGGCGATACGCTGAAGAAAGCCATTCAGCGCGGAACGGGCGAATTGCCCGGCGTCACCTATGAAGAGTTTACGCTGGAAGGGTATGGGCCCGGAGGGACTGCGGTTCTCCTGGAAATCACCAGCGATAACCGGAACCGGACGGTCGCGGAAATACGCAGCCTGCTCACCAAGAATCACGGGAATATGGCCGAAGCCGGCGCCGTTGCCTGGCAGTTTCACAAGAAAGGCCTGGTCGTGATTGAGAAGGGCAAGGTCGACGAGGATACGCTCCTCTCCCTGGCGCTCGATGCCGGCGCAGAAGATGTCAAAGTCGGCACACAAAGTTTTGAGGTCATCACCACCACCCATGATTTCGAAGCCGTAAAAAAGGCACTGGTAGACGCGAAGATCGACACATCGCTTGCTGAAATCACGTATATTCCGCAGAATACCGTTCGTCTGGAAGAAAAGCCTGCTGAACAGATGCTCAAATTGATGGAAATCATGGATGAGCATGACGACGTTCAGAAAGTTCATGCCAATTTTGATATTCCAGACGAAGTGATGGAGAAGGTTGCCGTCGCAGCAGGGTGACAGGGACGCCGATCGGGCGCCGCATTCCCACCAGAGTGACGAGACAAGATGATCGCCTTTCTCACGGGGCGGTTGGCATTCAAATCGCCGACTCACCTCACGCTTGATGTGCAGGGGGTCGGGTATGAAGTTCATATCCCGCTGAGTACCTATTACGCTCTTCCGAATCCTGACGAAGTCACGGCACTGCATATCCATACGCATCTTCGGGAAGATGCGATCCAGCTGTTCGGGTTTCTGGCACACAGTGAAAAAGAGCTCTTTCTGCTGCTGACGACCGTGTCCGGTATTGGTCCCAAGCTGGCGCTCAGTGCCTTGTCCAGCTTGCCGGTCACGGAACTGGTTCGTGCGGTTCAAGCCGAAGACATTGACACGCTCTCAACCGTGCCGGGTATCGGGAAAAAGTCCGCAAGCCGTATCGCGCTGGAACTCAAGGACAAGGTAGGCAAGATTCAACCGGCAACGGTTCAGGTGTCTGCATCCGAAGAGGCCGGACTCGATGGTCCTTTTGAAGATGCGCTGTCTGCATTGGTGAATTTGGGGTATCGACCGCAAGATGCCAAGGACGCGTTGCGGCGGGTCACGAAGGGAGCCACGGGTCCTGTTGTACTGAAGAATCTGATTCGCGAAGGGCTCAAGGAGCTTGCAAGGGGGTAAACATGCGCACAGATAAAGCGGGCGTGATCAGTCGGTTTGTGGCCATGACCTGCATGGGAGTGTCTCTGGTTTTTGGAGCCTTCCCGGTTCTAGGGTCTGCCGAAGGAACAGCGGAACCCAAGAGCATGAGAATGACCTGCGGGTCTTGTCCCGAGGGCTATGCCACCACCGGGGTCACCCAAGCGCCGGAAATTTGCAAAGAAGGCGATCCGACGCTGGTGCAATGTGTGCCGCTTGGGACGAACATGCTGGGTGTGTGCGGCTCCTGTCCTGAAGGCTACAATGAAATCGGCGGGTCTTCACTCCCTGCGCGTTGCGGCAACAAGGATGGCGGTCGATTATCACAATGTCAGTTGCGGAAAATGGAGCAGAATTTGCCCGACCCGGCGCAAGGGTATAAAACCTGTCCGCCCGATTGCGGCAATACCGCGATCCCGGGGCAGGGAGCCTTGCCGCCTCCTCCCAAGTATCAGCAGATACCGGACAACAAATAATCCTGCGTGCGGCGCGATGACGGAACGACTCATAACGAATCAGGCGATGGATGACGAGCGAGGCTTGGAGAATGTCCTGCGCCCTCAAACGCTCGACGACTATATCGGGCAGGAGAAAATGAAGGAGTCGCTTCGAGTGTGCATCGAAGCGGCCAAGCGGCGTGGGGAACCCCTCGATCATGCGATCTTCTATGGTCCGCCGGGACTGGGGAAGACTACCATTGCCCATATTATTGCCAGGGAGATGGGGGCGTCCTTGCGTTCAACCTCCGGACTGGTATTAGCCCATGCCGGCGATTTGGCCGCGATTCTCACCAATCTGCAGGAACATGATGTGCTTTTCATTGATGAGATCCATCGTCTGCCGGCCTCCGTGGAAGAGGCCCTCTATCCAGCGATGGAGGATTACCAGCTGGATCTGGTGATCGGCCAAGGGCCAACGATACGAACGGTCAAGCTGGACCTTCCACGGTTTACGCTGGTGGGCGCAACAACAAGGGCCGGTGCTTTGACGTCACCCCTCCGGGACCGGTTCGGACTGGTGTATCGGCTGGAATTCTATTCGCCCTCCCAGCTGGAGGCTATTGTGACCAGGTCTGCCGAGGTCTTGGGAGTCGGGATCGACAAAGAAGGGGCGGCGGAGATTTCACACCGGGCGCGGGGAACACCACGGATCGTGAATCGATTGATCAAACGGCTCAGGGACTATGCGCAAATTAAGGCCGACGGGCATATCACCAAGCGGGTGGCGCAGGAAGGCTTGGCCTGGATAGGCATTGATGAAGCCGGTTTTGACGAGATGGATCGCAAGATCCTTCTCACGATCATCGACAAGTTCAATGGCGGCCCCGTCGGCGTGGAATCCCTGGCTGCCGCGGTGCACGAAGACAAAGGCACGCTTGAAGACGTCTATGAGCCGTATCTGATTCAGGCCGGCTTCCTGGATCGAACCGGTCGGGGGCGGCAGGTGACGAAGTTGACGTTTGACCATTTCAAGAAACCGCCCACCATGTTGATCTAGTCCGGCTACGATCGTCGTGTCAGATGACGCTATCGGCATCGCAAACGTTCCGTTTTGCCTTCCCTGAAACTACTGGACGATCCTTGCAAAAGATTCGAGAGTTCCTGTAAAATTCGCCACTTGTCGGTTTTTTTATTTTGCCCGTCTGGTTCTTTAGGCTTCAAGTCAGAGGCGTACTTTCTATGCCCAAAGACATGCTCGAATATCGTCAAGAAATCGATCGGATCGATGATGAAATCATCCGTCGGTTCTTTAGGCTTCAAGTCAGAGGCGTACTTTCTATGCCCAAAGACATGCTCGAATATCGTCAAGAAATCGATCGGATCGATGATGAAATCATCCGTCTGTTGAACGAGCGGTCCAAGAGCGTCATTGAGATCGGAAAAATCAAGAAGGAAAAGGATGCGGCGGCCAATCTTCATACCCAAGGACGGGAAACGGCCATTATCGAACGGCTGACCAAGCTCAATACGGGGCCGTTCCCCAGCGAAGCGATTCGATCGGTCTATCGAGAGATCATGTCCGCCTCCCTGTCCCTGGAGGCGCCACAGAAAGTGGCCTACTTAGGACCCCGTGCGACCTTTACCCACATGGCCTGCATGCAGAAGTTCGGCTCATCGGCTCAGTATGTGCCGGTCCATAGCATCAAGGAAGTCTTCAGCGAGGTTGAGCGGGGGCGGGCTAATTTCGGCGTGGTGCCGATCGAAAACACGACGGAAGGCGTGGTGAACCATACGCTCGACATGTTCATTGATTCCAATTTATTGATCTATGGCGAGGTTCTTCAAGAGGTCTCGCATCATTTACTGTCGAGGTCCGGCCTGATCGAAGAGGTGAAGAAAGTCTATTCTCATCCGCATGCGATCGCGCAATGCCGGAATTGGCTGGAAACCAATCTCCCGCATGTGCCGGCGATGGAAGTGGCCAGCACGGCACGGGCGGCGGAACTCTGCATTGATGAGCCGTCGTCGGCTGCGATTGCCTCTGAGCTGGCCGGCCAATTATACGGGCTGAAGGTCATCAAGCCTCGCATTGAAGATAACTTGAACAATGTGACCAGATTTCTGGTGCTGTCTCAAAAACCGTCCGAGCGGACAGGGAAAGACAAGACGTCGCTGATGTTGTCTATCAAGGATAAGGTCGGCGCGCTCTATGATCTGCTGCGCCCCTTTGCGTCGCATGGCATCAGCATGACCAAGATCGAATCCAGGCCCTCACAGCGGAAAGCCTGGGAATACATTTTCTTCGTCGATGTCGAGGGGCACATCACGGAGGAACGGGTCAGCCGAGCGGTTGAAGAAGTGAAAGGCCGCTGTCTCTTTATGAAAATTTTGGGTTCGTATCCTATCTACAGTTAGTGAGACCCATGGCGCTCCACATCCATCCAGATATCCTCTCGCTCAGTCCCTACGTCCCCGGGAAACCGATCGATGAGTTGCAGCGGGAACTCGGACTTGCTCGCGTGATCAAGCTGGCATCCAATGAAAATCCGTTGGGGCCGTCGCCCAAGGCCGTGGCGGCGCTTGCCGGAGAATTGAATGCGCTCCATCGTTACCCGGACGGCGGTGGATATCGACTCAGGCAGGCTGTTGCTGAGCGGTGGAAAGTTTCGATCGATCAGGTTCTGCTCGGCAATGGGTCCGATGAGATTCTCGGACTCTTGGCCAGGGCATTCCTGGCTCCCGGCGACGAAGCGGTTATGGCCGAGCACACGTTCGTCATTTACAAGATGGAGGTGACGGCTGCGCATGGGAAGGCCGTCACCGTTCCACTCGTCAACTGGACGCACGACCTGGATGCCATGGTTCGAGCGATCACCCCAAGAACCAGGCTGCTCTTTCTCTGCAATCCCAACAACCCGACAGGGACGATGGTGCCGGCCGAGGCGATCAGCCGGCTCATGGCCGCAGTGCCCAAGGACGTCGTTGTCGTATTTGACGAAGCCTACTTCGAATATGTCCGGCATCCTCGCTTCCCCGACACGATCACCTATGTGAAGGAGGGGCGGCAGGCAATCGTTCTTCGGACGTTTTCCAAGATCTACGGATTGGCAGGATTGCGGATTGGGTATGGCATCACCACGCCTGAGATCAACGATGTGCTCAATCGGGTGCGCCCGCCCTTCAACGCAAATAGCCTGGCGCAACGGGCGGCGCTGGCCGCGTTGGGCGACGATGAACATGTGGCCAGGAGTCGAGCCGTTAATGCTGCGGGGATGGAGCAAGTCGGACAGGGGCTGAAAGGGCTTGGCTTTACCCCGATTCCAAGCGAAGCGAATTTTATCTATTTCGATGTCAAGCGGGATGGAAGGCAGGTATTTGAAGCGTTGCTCCGCGAAGGGATCATCGTACGGCATATCCAGGGGACTATGCTCCGGGTCACCATCGGGCAACCCGAAGAAAATACGGCTTTCCTTCATGCGCTCGGCAACGTGTTGTCGTAGGAACAGTACAGCGAGGGAATTATGATTATCGTATTGAAACCAGAGGCGTCCGAGAGCGAGGTCGATCATATTATCGACCGGTTGCGTGATCTCGGCTTGAAGTCGCAGATTTCAACCGGTCAGGAACGCACCATCATCGGTGTCATCGGGGACGACCGGATTCTTCACAATCAACCGTTGACGGCGCTTCCGGGTGTGGAGAGTGTGTTGCCGATCCTGGCTCCATGGAAACTGGTGAGCCGTGAGTTCAAGAAGGAAGGAACGGTCATCGATGTCGGCGGGGTAAAGATCGGCGGCCAGAAGCTGGCCATCATGGCAGGGCCCTGTGCCGTGGAGCGGCTTGAACTCACTGTTGGAATTGCACATGAAGTGAAAGCCTCCGGCGCCGCAATTCTTCGCGGGGGCGCATACAAGCCCAGGACGTCGCCCTATTCCTTTCAGGGGTTAGGGCGTGAAGGGCTGGATTACCTGGTTGAAGCGAAAAAGCAAACCGGGTTGCCGGTGGTCAGCGAAATCCTGGACACGCGGGACATCGAGCTGTTTCTTGAAAAAGCGGACATCATTCAAATCGGCGCGAGAAACATGCAGAATTTTGAGCTGCTGAAGGAAGTGGGGGCATACGACAAGCCGGTGTTATTGAAGCGCGGACTGTCGGCGACCATCAAGGAGTTTCTGCTGTCTGCGGAGTACATTATGTCGCGTGGCAATCGTAATGTCATGCTCTGTGAGCGGGGCATTCGTACCTTTGAAACCCAGTATCGCAATACGCTTGATCTGGCAGCCATCCCGACGTTGAAAGATCTGTCGCATCTTCCCGTCATCGTCGATCCCAGCCATGCCACAGGGAAGTGGGATCTTGTCGCGCCCATGTCGAAAGCGGCGGTTGCGGCCGGTGCCGACGGTCTGCTCATCGAGGTTCATTCAAACCCCGAATGCGCATTGTGCGATGGAGAAGAGTCAATCAAGCCTTCGAAGTTCAAAGCGCTGATGCGTGATCTTGGGAATATCGCGAAGGCCGTGGGGCGGGAAATTTAGCGGGATATCCATGGCGGTTCATTTCAAGCAGGTCGCAATCATCGGAGTGGGGTTGATCGGCGGATCGCTGGGGATGATTCTCCGGCGCAAGGCCTTGGCGGACCACATCGTCGGCGTCGGCCGGCGTGTGGAAAATCTCAAGACCGCTGTTGAATTGGGAGCGATCGATCGGTATGTGGCTGATCCGAAAGAAGGTGTGCAGGGGGCGGATCTTGTGATTTTGGCGACCCCTGTCGACACCTATGATCGCCATCTCAAGGAATGGGCGCATTGTCTGATGTCCGGAGCGATCGTGAGCGATGTCGGAAGTGTCAAAGGAACGCTGGTTGAGCAGTCGGAAATGGCGATGCCGGCGGGTGTGCATTTTGTCGGGGCACACCCCATCGCGGGAAAGGAAAAGACCGGAGTCGCTGCCGGATCCGATCAGTTATTCAAAGGCGCGCGCTGTATTCTGACGCCGACGAAGCGGACCGATCCGCAGGCGTTTGAGCGAATCAAGCAATTATGGGAAGAGACCGGGTCGATTGTGTTGACCATGGACCCCCATTTGCACGATCAGATCCTCGGCGCAGTCAGCCACCTTCCTCATATCGCGGCCTTTGCGTTGATGAACGCGTTGGCGGATCTTCGCGATCACAGACTGGCAGCCTTGGATCTTGCCGGCCACTCCGGTGGCGGGTTGCGGGATACGACTAGAATCGCGGCCAGTTCGCCGGAGATGTGGCGAGATATCTTCTTATGGAATCGGGATAATCTCGTGTCCTACATCGATGGGTATCAAAAAGCGCTGGAGGATTTTAAGCGGCTGATCAAGGCCGGCGACGCGGCCGGAATAGAAAAGGCCCTCGAACAGGCGAAAGGCGAGCGCGAAAAGCTGAGCGTGCCTGCTCCGGTCAAAGCGTGACGTGATCATGACGACGTTCACCATCATTCCAGGTCGACCGCTTCAGGGAACTATCATGGTTCCGGGAGACAAATCTGTCACCCATCGTGCCATCATCCTCACAGCCCTGGCGGAGGGAGTGAGTACGGTGTCGGCATATTGTCGGGGTGAAGATTGTCTGAATACGATGCGGGCACTTCAGTCGCTCGGCATCCGGATCGATGAGACTCCCGATCTCTTGACCGTGCACGGCAAGGGGCTATGGGGGTTGAGTGAGCCGAATGGGCCGGTCGATTGCGGCAACTCAGGGACGGGTATCAGGCTGCTGTCCGGGCTGCTGGCCGGCCAGGATTTCTTCACCGTGTTGACCGGCGATGAGTCGATTCGCCGGCGTCCTATGGGGCGCGTGGTGAAACCGTTGCGCGAGATGGGGGCTGTGATCGCAGGACGCAAGGGCGGAGAGCTGGCTCCGTTGGCTCTTACGGGTACGCGGCTTCACGGGATCGAGTATCGTTCGCCGGTCGCCAGTGCGCAGGTCAAATCGTCGCTCTTACTTGCCGCATTGTTTGCAGAAGGCACGACCAGGGTTCGGGAACCGCGGCTCTCACGCGATCATACCGAACGGATGTTTCAATTTTTTGGAATTCCCCTCATGCAGGATAACGGCGAGTTGATCATGCAGGGGCGGCCTGCCACCGGATGGGCCGGGCGCCGCGTCGTCGTTCCCGGAGACTTTTCAGCGGCTGCGTTTTTTATCGTCGGAGCCACGATCGTGGCCGGTTCGGATGTCATGATCCGGAATGTCGGTATCAATCCGACCAGAACCGGGTTGATCGAGGTCATGAACAGGATGGGCGCCGACATCCAGATTCTTGCTCGACGGGAAGAAGCGGGAGAACCGGTGGCCGATCTGCGGGTCAAGTCCGCTTCTCTCAAAGGCATTGAGATCGGCCCTGAACTCATTCCGCAAACGATCGATGAGTTTCCCATTCTCTGTGTGGCTGCAGCCGTTGCGGAGGGTGACACCGTTATTTCCGGGGCGGAAGAGCTACGCGTCAAGGAAAGTGATCGCATTGCAACGATGAGTGCCGAACTGAGAGACATGGGAGCGCAGATTACTGAAAAGCCGGATGGCATGGTCATTCGGGGGCTGGGCAGAACGGGAGAGAACGGTCGCCTGAGCGCGGCCGGTCAGGCGCAAAGCCATGGAGATCATCGGGTCGCGATGTCGTTGGCCATTGGAGGGCTGACGGCTGCCACACGTATGACGATCGCCGACTGTGCTTGTGTGGAAACCTCTTTCCCGAATTTCGAGGCTGCGCTTTCCGAATTGTTGACGCATGAGGCGAGGGGGCGATAGCGCGTTCTGTTGTGAAGGCATCATGATGTGGATGGGGGCCTTGCGTGATCATCGCGATTGACGGACCGGCGGGAGTGGGCAAAAGCACGGTGGCGAAGCTGCTGGCAGCCCGGCTCGGGTATCTCTACCTCGATACCGGTGCACTGTATCGTGCCATTGCGTGGAAGGTGCTTCAATCGAAGGTGCAGCCGACGGACGCTGAACAGGTGACGGCATTGCTCGACAGCACCTCGGTACAGATGCAGTGTCACAACGGCGCCATGCAGGTCTTGGTTGATGGGCGTGAGGTCACCGGTGAGCTTCGCACGCCGGAGGTGACGGGGGCGGCGTCCATCGTGTCCGCCATTCCTGTGGTTCGAGAGTGGTTGCTGCCGATCCAACGTCAAATCGGGCAGCGGGGTTCGGTTGTCGCAGAGGGACGTGATGTCGGCACGAAGGTGTTCCCCTCCGCTCCGCTGAAGTTTTTCTTGGAGGCGGATCCTACTGTACGAGCGGAACGCCGCCACCGTGAGTTGGTCGCCGCAGGCCATGGGAGAGCGATCGAAGAGACCTATCAAGATCTGTCGGGCCGGGACACGAGGGACCGGAACCGGTCGATTGCACCATTGATTCCCGCCGCCGATGCAAGGCCCATCGACACCTCTTCGCTCAATGTTGATCAGGTGGTGGAGCAGATGATGGCAGCGGTCTCGGCTGCGTTGTGACGAACGTCGCGTACGGTATTCTTTGGATTCTGGCGAGGGTAATCGGTAGACTATGGTTTCGTTATCGGGTCATGGGGCAGATTCCCGCCACGGGCGGGGTGCTGGTTGCCGCCAATCATGCCAGCTACCTCGACATTCCGATGCTCGGTTGCGGGATGAACCGGAGGGCGTGGTATCTTGGGCGCAACGATCTGTTTCCTATTCCAGTGCTGAATGGAATTCTGCGGTCACTGGGGTGGATTCCTGTGCGGATGGGCCGGTTGGATCGAGAGGCGTTCGGAAAGGCCATCAGTTTGATTCGAGAGGGCAAGGTGGTGGTCATATTCCCGGAAGGCGGACGGAGCCGAGACGGGCATCTCAAGCCTCCCAAGGCGGGCATCGGAGTGATTGTCTCGCAGACAGGGTGCCCGGTGGTGCCGGCCTATCTGAAGGGGACCTTCGATGTTCTACCAACCGGAGCCCGATGGCCTCGATGGCGCCCGATTACCGTCCGATTCGGAGATCCGATTACATTTGAAACAGGAGAGCGGAAAGAGAAAGCGGAGACTAAACAGTTTTATCAGCTGGTCAGCCGGACGGTGATTGAACAGATTGCAGTGCTGGGTGACGTGCCTCCTCCCGCAGGGAAAGAGGACCA
>JABMDE010000004.1:32353-34021 GCA_015904055.1 Nitrospira sp.
TTGGGAATATTGCGAAGGCCGTGGGGCGAGAAATTTAGCGGGATATCCATGACGGTTCATTTCAAGCAGGTCGCAATCATCGGAGTGGGATTGATCGGCGGATCGCTGGGGATGATTTTCCGGCGCAAAGCCTTGGCGGGCCACATCGTGGGTATCGGCCGGCGTGTGGAAAACCTCAAGACTGCTGTTGAATTGGGAGCGATCGATCGGTATGTGGCTGATCCGAAAGAGGGTGTGCAGGGGGCGGATCTTGTAATTCTGGCGACCCCTGTCGACACCTATGATCGCCATCTCAAGGAATGGGCACACTTTCTAGCGCCTGGAGCGATCGTGAGCGATGTCGGAAGCGTCAAGGGAACGCTGGTCGAGCAGTCGGAAGCGGCCATGCCGGCGGGTGTGCATTTTGTCGGGGCACACCCCATTGCGGGCAAGGAAAAGACCGGAGTCGCTGCCGGATCTGATCAGCTATTCAAAGGCGCGCGGTGCATCCTGACGCCGACAAAGCGGACCGATCTACAAGCATTGGAACGAATCAAACAATTATGGGAAGAAGCCGGATCGATTGTGTTGACCATGGACCCTCATTTGCACGATCAGATTCTCGGCGCAGTCAGCCACCTGCCGCATATCGCCGCCTTTGCATTGATGAATGCGTTGGCGGATCTTCGGGATCGCAGGCTGGCGGCGTTGGATCTTGCCGGCCACTCCGGCGGTGGGTTGCGGGATACGACTAGAATCGCGGCCAGTTCACCGGAAATGTGGCGAGACATCTTCTTGTGGAATCGGGATAATCTAGTCTCCTATATCGACGAGTATCAAAAAGCATTGGAAGATCTCAAGTGGCTGATCAAGGCCGGCGACGCGGCTGGAATAGAAAAGGCGCTCGAACGGGCAAAGGGCGAGCGCGAGAAACTGAGCGTGCCTGCTCCGGTCAAAGCGTGACGTGACCATGACGACGTTCACCATCATTCCAGGTCGATCGCTCCGGGGAACCATCATGGTTCCGGGAGACAAATCCGTCACCCATCGTGCCATCATCCTCACAGCCTTGGCGGAGGGAATGAGTACGGTGTCGGCGTATTGTCGGGGTGAAGATTGTCTGAATACGATGCGGGCGCTGCAGTCGCTCGGTATCCGGATCGATGAGACTCCCGATCTTTTGACTGTGCATGGCAAGGGGTTATGGGGGTTGAGTGAACCGAATGGACCGATCGATTGCGGCAATTCTGGAACGGGGATCAGGCTGCTGTCTGGGCTGCTGGCCGGCCAGGATTTCTTCACCGTGCTGACCGGTGATGAGTCGATTCGCCGGCGTCCTATGGGGCGAGTGGTGAAGCCCTTGCGCGAGATGGGGGCCGTCATTGCAGGACGCAAAGGCGGAGAGCTGGCTCCGTTGGCTCTTACAGGTAAGCGGCTTCATGGCATTGAGTACCGTTCGCCGGTTGCCAGCGCGCAGATCAAATCGTCACTCCTGCTTGCTGCGCTGTTTGCGGAAGGGACGACCAGGGTTCGGGAACCGCGGCTCTCACGCGACCATACCGAACGTATGTTTCAATATTTCGGAATTTCTCTCACACGAGATAACGGCGAGTTGATCATGCAGGGGCGGCCTGCCGTTGGATGGACCGGGCGCCGCGTCGTCGTTCCCGGAGACTTTTCAGCGGCTGC
>JABMDE010000004.1:34141-39655 GCA_015904055.1 Nitrospira sp.
GGGTACCAAGAGTTAACGTTCGATGCGTTCGGGACCGCGCTCGAGAAAACCAAGCGGCTGCAAGGGAATGACCAAGCGGAAAAACGTCTGCAGGAAATTCGCAGCCACTTCGCCGATCCTTCGACCAAGAAGCCGGAGGGAGGCACGCTGGGCGCCGAGCTGATGGATAAATTCCGCAAGTACCTCAAGGGCGAAGGCTCTCTCTAGCCCGCAGTATTTGCGATGTGCTTCTTCTCCGCTCGTCTGTCTCTCCAAGTCGAGCCGCCGTTCCGTCTTCAGGTATGAGCGTTGCGTTGTGAGTGATTAGACGCGACGCACCATTCTCCACTCACAACTTGCGGGCTCAGTTCCGCGCTTCACGCGGCGCACATGAGCACGATCGTCAGTGCGCTGCTTTCTCCTGCGGCCAGAACTTATGACGAATTTGCGGTAAGGGATCGTTGTCGAAGTTAGGGATGTCGTAGAGGCAGCGGTCGATCGTCTCCACTTCTTCCTCGGTCAACGGGAGCGTCACTTTTTTCTTCCAGAATTGGTCCAGCGTAAAATAATCGCCCGATTGGGGTTTTTCAGCCAAGTAGGCCTTCATCTTCTCGAAGCCGGCCGTATCCACACCTCCGACGCGACCCTTATTGCGAGTATGGCACCAGTGCAGCACTTCAGCGATTCCATACATCGTGATATCAACATTCACAATCTTACTCATTGGAGTCCTCCTCAAAAAAGAGGATGTATTCTAGCTCAAGCAGAGAGTGAAATTCAAAGGTTGCTGTGAATGTTCTGCAACATTGCCAGAGAAAAGAACGCCTCTGTATACTGGGCATTCTGGGCAGTGTGGCAATAGGTCTATCGGTACGTCCTTGTCGGTATAGGAAGACAGCGTGAGTGTGTCAAGTTTCAGAGAATCTCATTCCATACGGCATGTTCTTGGTGTCCTGTCGGTTTGTTTGGTGTTGGGCGGTGTCATCGCCTGCTCCAAAACAGAACCGTATAATCCCCCGGATCTCTTTTATTACTTTGCCAGCTACAAAGTCGGCAAGAATCCCACCACCATTACAACCGGTGATCTTAATCACGATTCTCTCACGGATCTGGTTACCACGAATATTGCGAGCAACACGCTCTCCATCCTATTGGGTAACGGCGACGGAACGTTTCAGGATCAAGTGCAGGTGCATGTCTGTCAGGAGCCGCGTGCGCTCGCGATGGATGACTTCAATCATGATGGGCATGCTGATGTGGCTTTGGCCTGTCCCGGCGGCGACGAAATCGCGATTTTGCTCGGACATGGGAATGGAAAATTCGTCGAAGGGCCTCACTATCCGGTGTATCGGACTCCGGTCGCATTGGCGATCGGCGATGTGAACGGCGATCATCATGCTGACTTGGTTGTGGCGCTTCGCAACGACAAGGTCAAGATTTTCCTTGGTGCTGGGACGGGGGAGTTTCGGCATGGTGCGCAATATGAGTATGGCGACACTCCGACTTCTGTGGCCCTGTCTGATCTTGATCGGGATGGGAGGCTGGATTTGGTGGTTACGAACGGAGGACCCATGTCGAATGCGGTGTCGATTTGGCTGGGTAATGGCGATGGATCGTTTCGCGGTCCCAAGGACTATTTGGCGGGAAAGCGACCGCTGGGAGTCAGTTTCGCAGATTTCGACAATGATCAGAATAGTGATTTGTTAGTAATCAACGGGGAACGAGACAGTTTCACGACGCTACTCGGCAACGGCAATGCCACATTTCGTCCCGGCAAGGATTCCGGCGCCAATGCGGGGCCTAATTTCGGGCTTGCACGGGATTTCAACGGAGACCGCTGGATGGATGTGGCCATCGTCAATCTCCAATCGAGTGATTTGTCGATCTTGTTTGGGAAAGGGGATGGAACGTTCCACTACCCGCCTCGAAATTACCGGACGAAGGCCGGCCCTTTCGCCATTTCTTCTTTTCGTGTGACGACGACGGGGACGGAAGAGCCGGGGCTGGTCATCGCTGACAACGGAAGCGGCAGCGTCTCCATCTTTCTTCATCGCGGGGTGAAAGCGACCCTGAAACCTGAGGCGAAAGAGTAGGATTTTAATTTGGAATTCTGCATGGTCCAGTGGGGGTTCAGCAGTGTTAGCGCAATGGCCCACGATTCTTGACAGCCCTAGGGTCCTTCGCTAGAGTGACCACAAGCGAGTTGCCGCGCAAGATGCGAGACTAACAATGGCGCTTCGATCCTTTGCCTGGTGGTTTCTTATAGGGGCGCTGATGACCTTGTCCGTCCTCATGGTTCAGGGCGGTGTGCGTGACTTGTGGGAAGGGACTCAGCCGGTCGGGGATACCAATGTCTTTGTCTATTTCGGCACCACGCTCATCGGCGGCGGGTTGCTCGCCGGATGTGTGGCGCTGGTGATGAACCGCCTTCGATAAGCAGAGAGAATAGGGCATGTATGCAGTGTCTCAAGTGCAAAGGGTTCATGATGGTCGAGCGGCACTATACCCTCATCAACAGAAGAATTTATGCCCGTTGCCTTCGCTCGTTCGGGTACCAAGAGTTAACGTTCGATGCGTTCGGGACCGCGCTCGAGAAAACCAAGCGGCTGCAAGGGAATGACCAAGCGGAAAAACGTCTTCAGGAAATTCGCAGCCACTTCGCCGATCCTTCGATCAAGAAGCCGGAGGGAGGCACGCTGGGCGCCGAGCTGATGGATAAATTCCGCAAGTACCTCAAGGGTGAAGGCTCTCTCTAGCCCGCAGTATTTGCGATGTGCTTCTTCTCCGCTCGTCCGTCTCTCCAAGTTGAGCCGCCGTTCCGTCTTCAGGTATGAGCGTTGCGTTGTGAGTGATTAGACGCGACTCACCGTTCTCCACTCACAACTTGCGGGCTCAGTCCGCGCTTCACGCGGCGCACAGGAGCACGATTGTCAGTGCGCTGCTTTCTCCTGCGGCCAGAACTTGTGACGGATTTGCGGCAAGGGATCGTTGTCGAAGTTAGGGATGTCGTAGAGGCAGCGGTCGATCGTCTCCACTTCTTCCTCGGTCAGCGGGAGCGTTACTTTTTTCTTCCAGAATTGGTCCAGCGTAAAGTAATCACCCGACTGGGGTTTTTCAGCCAAGTAGGCCTTCATCTTCTCGAAGCCGGCCGTATCCACGCCTCCGACGCGCCCCTTATTGCGAGTATGGCACCAGTGCAGCACTTCAGCGATTCCATACATCGTGATATCAACGTTCACAATCTTACTCATTGGAGTCCTCCTCAAAAAAGAGGATGTATTCTAGCTCAAGCAGAGAGTGAAATTCAAAGGTTCCTATGTATGTTCTGCAACATTGCCAGAGAAAAGAACGCCTCTGTATACTGGGCATTCTGCGCAGCGTGGCAATAGGTCTATCGGTACGTCCTTGTCGGTATAGGAAGACAGCGTGAGTGTGTCAAGCGTCAGAGAATCTCATTCCATAAGGCATGTTCTTGGTGTCCTGTCGGTCTGTTTGGTGTTGGGCGGTGTCATCGCCTGCTCCAAAACAGAACCGTATAATCCCCCGGATCTCTTTTATTACTTTGCCAGTTACAAAGTCGGCAAGAATCCAACAACGATCACAACCGGTGATCTTAATCACGATTCTCTCACTGATCTGGTTACTACGAATATTGCGAGTAACACGCTCTCCATCCTCTTAGGCAACGGGGATGGAACCTTTCAGGATCAAGTGCAGGTGCATGTCTGTCAGGAGCCGCGTGCGCTTGCGATGGATGACTTTAATCATGATGGGCATGCCGATGTGGCGTTAGCCTGTCCCGGCGGGGACGAAATCGCGATCTTGCTCGGACATGGGAATGGAAAATTCGTCGAAGGGCCCCACTATCCGGTATATCGGACTCCGGTCGCATTGGCGATCGGCGATGTGAATGGCGATCATCATTCTGACTTGGTCGTGGCGCTTCGCAACGACAAGCTCAAGATATTCCTGGGTGCCGGGACGGGGGAGTTTCGGCATGGTGCGCAATATGAGTACGGCGACACTCCAACTTCTGTGGCCTTGTCCGATCTCGATCGGGATGGGAGGCTGGATTTGGTTGTTACGAACGGAGGGCCCATGTCGAATGCGGTGTCAATTTGGCTGGGTAATGGCGACGGCTCGTTTCGGGGCCCCAAGGACTATTCAGCGGGAAAGCGACCGCTGGGAGTCAGCTTCGCAGATTTCGACAACGATCAGAACAGTGATTTGTTAGTGATCAACGGGGAACGAGACAGTTTCACAACGCTACTCGGCAATGGCAATGCCACATTTCGTCCAGGCAAGGATTCCGGCGCCAATGCGGGGCCTAATTTCGGGCTTGCACGGGACTTCAACGGCGACCGCTGGATGGATGTGGCCATCGTGAATCTCCAATCGAGTGATTTGTCGATCTTGTTTGGGAAAGGGGATGGAACCTTCCACTACCCGCCTCGAAATTACCGGACGAAGGCCGGCCCATTCGCCATCTCTTCTTTTCGTGTGACGACGACGGGGACGGAAGAGCCGGGGCTGGTCATCGCCGACAACGGAAGCGGCAGCGTCTCCATCTTTCTTCATCGCGGGGTGAAACCGGCCCTGAAGCCAGAGGCGAAAGAGTAGGATTTCAGTTCTGAGCTCTGCATGGTCCAGTGGGGGTTCAGCAGTGTTAGAGCAATGGCCGCGATTCTTGACAGCCCTAGGGTCCTTCGCTAGAGTGGCCACAAGCGAGTTGCCGCGCAAGATGCGAGACTAACAATGGCGCTTCGATCCTTTGCCTGGTGGTTTCTTATGGGGGCGCTGATGACCTTGTCTGTCCTCATGGTACAGGGCGGCGTGCGCGACTTGTGGGAGGGGACTCAGCCGGTCGGGGATACCAATGTCTTCGTCTATTTCGGCACCACGCTCATTGGCGGTGGATTGCTTGCCGGATGTGTGGCGCTGGTGATGAACCGCCTTCGATAAGCAGAGGGAACAGGGCTTGTATGCAGTGTCTCAAGTGCAAAGGGTTCATGATGGTCGAGCGGCACTATACCCTCATCAACAGAAGAATTTATGCCCGTTGCCTTAACTGCGGGTTCTGGATTGATCTGGCTGATCTACTCCGGTTTTTTCATAAAGTGATTGATAGTGGACTGAAAGGTGATAAGGTGCGGGAGACGTTCTCACTGTGAAAGGCGGCGTTCATCGTTATGCAGGATAATCTAAGCCAGTATCATCGGATGCCGCGGCCTGTGCGTCAGTTCTTTGGCTCATTCGGAGTCGGGATCGTGTTGTGTGCCAGCTTGTTGGCTGGGTCTCCGCCCACCGTGTCTGCCAAAGCCATACATCACAACCGTCATAATGGAGAGGTGGCTCAGGACACTGGTGTGTCCTATCGGGACCTGCCCTGGAGAACCGTCCCAGCTCATAGCGTGCTGCTGAAAGAACTTCGTTCAGGCCGCGTCCTCTACGAGCATGAGTCTGAGAAACGGATGTCGCCGGCGAGTTTGACGAAAATCATGTCGGCGCTTGTCATTCTCGAGCGAGGGCATTTGG
>JABMDE010000004.1:39775-57356 GCA_015904055.1 Nitrospira sp.
AGAGACAAGAAGCGGCAGACCACGCTGGCCAACCTCAAGGAAGGGCAGCTCATTCAGGGCATGGTCAAGAACATCACAGACTACGGGTCCTTTATCGATCTCGGCGGTATCGACGGGTTGCTGCATATCACCGATATGTCCTGGGGGCGTGTGGGGCATCCCTCGGAATTATTTACCGTCGGCGACAAGGTTGAAGTGACGGTGTTGAAGTACGATCGGGAAACAGGCCGCATCTCGTTGGGGCTTAAGCAGAAAAGTGCGGACCCCTGGACTAACGTAGCGGGCAAGTATCCGATCGGCACACGGGTGCGCGGACGGGTTGTAAGTCTCACGGATTACGGAGCGTTTGTGGAATTGGAGCCGGGCGTCGAAGGTCTGGTCCACGTTTCGGAAATGTCGTGGACGCATGAAGTGCGGCATCCGTCGAGAGTGGTGGCGGTGGGCGATCAGGTGGAAGCGGCGGTATTGAACGTCGATCCGGCGAGCCGGAAAATCTCGCTGGGAATGAAGCAGACGGCCCCGAATCCTTGGGATATGATTGAAAGTAAATATCCCATCGGGACGCGCATCGAAGGGAAGGTCAAGAGCCTGACCGATTTCGGGGCGTTCATCGGACTTGAAGAAGGTATCGACGGGCTCATCCATATTTCCGACATGTCATGGACGAAACATATCAAGCATCCTTCTGAGCTCTTCAAAAAAGCGCAGAAGGTTGAAGCTATTGTGTTGCGTATCGACAAGGAAAAAGAACGGTTGTCGTTGGGGTACAAACAGTTGACCCGTGATCCGTGGGAAGATGCCATTCCTGCGCAATACCATGTGGGAGATTCGGTTGCCGGCAAAATCAGCAAGGTTGCTGATTTCGGGATCTTCATCGAGTTGGACGGCGGAGTCGAGGGGTTGATCCATATCAGTGAGACCGGCGTTGAGCCGCAAGCCAAACTTGAAGAAAAGTTCAAACTTCAAGACGGCGTGACCGCCAAGATCATCAAGGTTGATCGGGAAGAGCGCAAGATTGCGCTCAGCCTTCGCGACCATCAGCTCGATTCTGATCGCAAGCAGGTGGACGAATATCATTCCTCACAGGGGGTTCCGGACCAAAGCTTTGGCCGTGCGGCTAAGCAGAACCGGAAGCGATCACAGTCGGACGACTAGCAGGTTGAGGTCGAGGTTAAGGCGGAGCAAAGATCTGATTTGCTTCGTCTTAACCTCAACCGTAGCCTCGACCTTCATGCAGCTACGGACTTTTTAGTATTCTGTTATGCCGGAAGCGGGTACCGTATCATGGCGGATGAATTGATCAGGGAAGAGCGCGCTCCCAAGCGCCGGCCGTTACGCACGATGTTCTGGGTGCTGGCGGCAGGATTTGGAGCCATGGTTCTTCTGAATGTCTTGTTTCCGGATCTCGATTTGTCGTCCGGGGACCGGATCGCCGTGATTCGTGTTGAAGGGGTGATCATGGATTCGCAGGTGACGGTTGGAGAGTTGAAGCGGTTCAGCGAGAACCCTTCCGTCAAGGCGATCGTGTTGCGCATCGACAGCCCCGGCGGCGGGGTCGTGCCGTCGCAAGAAATTTACGATGCGGTCAGACAGGTTCGGAGCAAAACCAGCAAAACCGTGATTGCTTCAATGGGGAACGTCGCGGCTTCCGGAGGGTATTACATTGCTGCGGCGACAGATCGGATTGTCGCGAATCCAGGGACGCTGACCGGTAGCATCGGTGTCATCATGGAGACGGCCAATGTCGAGGGGTTGCTTCAAAAGATCGGCGTCGAGGGCGTGGTGATCAAGAGCGGGAAATTCAAGGATGTCGGGTCTCCGCTCCGCAAGATGAGTGAGGAGGAGCGGGGCTTGATGCAGGCCGTCATGGACGATGTGCACAAGCAGTTTATCGAGGCGGTGGCGGAGGGGCGGGCGATGGAGCTGGCCGAAGCCCAGGCGCTGGCGGACGGACGAATTTTTACGGGCCGTCAGGCGAAGGAGGCGAAGCTTGTCGATGAGCTTGGCAACTTGGACGATGCCATCCAATTGGCTGCGGATACCGTCGGTATCGAAGGTGAGCCGAAAGTCGTCGAGCCGCGCCGGCGGTTTTCCGTTCGCGAGCTGCTGGAGTCGCAGTTCACAGGGCTGTTTCCCAAGCTGGATTTTCATCCGGGTGTGAGCATGAAGTATCTGATGGCCTTTTAGCGGCAGTAGTACGTGCCGGCAGGTTCCAAGGGTGTGAGCTTGGATCAACTGAGCGAAGGGAGAACGGTATGACGAAGGCACAGATCATTGAGCGGGTCTCCGAGCAA
This sequence comes from Nitrospira sp., assembly GCA_015904055.1. Next base: position 42,070 of record JABMDE010000004.1, read on the forward strand.
GTCACGACGTTGACGAAACGGCAAGCGGAGGTTGTCGTCAACACGATTTTCGATTGCGTCAGAGATTCGTTGAAAAACGGCGACAAGACGGAGATTCGCGGATTCGGCAGTTTTCGTCTGCGGGCGCGTCGTATGAAGGAAGGCCGTAATCCGAAGACCGGAGCGACAGTGGCTGTGCCGGCCAAGCGGGTCCCGTTCTTCAAGGCCGGCAAGGAATTGAAAGAGCTGTTGAATCAATAGCTCTGTGAAAGGGATCGTTATGCCGACTTCAGATTCACCGGAATCCGCCGCAACAGAACTTCGCTGGACCGCCGGTGCGCTCAAGCGCATGGAACGTGCGCCCATATTCCTGCGCGGTATGGTCCGCCGTGTGGCGGAAAAAAAAGCGCGTGAATTGGGGTATGAAGAGATCACGGAGGAGATTCTCGACCGGTTTAAGGGGCAGATGATGGGCAGCATGGGCGGAGAGTCCGAAATGGCGGCCGCTGCCGAGGACATGGCGCAGGGACATCTGCCGTGGACCACGGCCGCCAAGGAGCGCCTGGCAAACGTTCCGGAGTTCATGCGGGCCATGATCAAACAAATTGCCGAAGAGATTGCGAAAGAGCGGGGCCATCTTGAAGTGAATGTTGAGCTCTACGAGAAGGTGGAGGCGCTTGGGGATTTTCAAGAATCCGCCGGACCTCCGATGGAATGGACGGAAGGGGCATTGGCGCAGCTGCAGGAAAAAATCAAACAGTCGCCGTCCATCGCACTCGATTTCGTCACTGATATGATGAAGCGGGATGCCGAGGACCTGGCCAAGGAAAAGCACGTTTACCGCATTGATGAAGCCGTCCTTCGGGAGCTGTGGGAGACACCCCACGAGCGTGTTGCCTGGACCGATGAAGCCTGGAAGCGGTTGCAAACGTCACCGGACTTTGTGCGAAGCGGGATTCGAAAGGCTGCGGAGCGGAGAGCCCGGAAGCTCGGACTTTCTGAAATCGACGACGCCCATCTGACGATCTTCAGAAATCAAGCGATGATGAAAGCGGTGAAGCGCATCCGCTCGTTCGGATATCAGGATCTGACGTTTGACGCGTTCGGGACCGCGCTTGAGAAAACCAAGCGGCTCCAAGGAAACGAGCAAGCGGAAAAACGTCTTCAGGAAATTCGCAGCCACTTTGCCGATCCTTCGACCAAGAAGCCGGAGGGAGGCACGCTGGGCGCCGAGTTGATGGATAAATTCCGCAAGTATCTGAAGGGCGAAGGGTCGCTCTAGTCCGCACTGTTTGTGATGTGCGTCTTCTCCGCTCGTCCGCTTTTCCAGGCCGAACCGCCGTTCCCTTATCAAGTATGCATGTGGCGTTGTACGTGACACGTCGTCACGTACCCCTCTCTATACACAACAGGCCGGCGTAGTTCTGTGCCTCACGCGGTACTCATGACGAGGCGTATATGAGTACGATCGTCAGTGAGCCGCCTTCTCCTGAGGCCAGAACTTGTGACGGATTTGCGGCAAGGGATCGTTGTCGAAGTTAGGAATGTCGTAGAGGCAGCGGTCGATCGTTTCCACTTCTTCCACGGTCAACGGGAGCGTCACTTTTTTCTTCCAGAATTGGTCCAGCGTAAAGTAATCGCCCGATTGGGGCTTTTCAGCCAAGTAGGCCTTCATCTTCTCGAAGCCGGCCGTATCCACGCCTCCGACACGCCCCTTGTTGCGAGTATGGCACCAGTGCAGCACTTCAGCGATTCCGTACATCGTGATATCGACATTCACAATCTTACTCATTGGAGTCCTCCTCAAAAAAGAGGGTGTATTCTAGCTCAAGCAGAGAGTGAAATTCAAAGGTTCCCGTGCATGTTCTGCAACATTGCCAGAGAAAAGAACGCCTCTGTATACTGGGCATTCTGCGCGGCGCGGCAATAGGTCTATCGGTACGTCCATGTTGATATAGGAAGACAGCGTGAGTGTGTCAAGTTTCAGAAAATCCCATTCCATAAGACATGTTCTTGGTGTCCTGTCGGTCTGCTTGATGTTGGGCGGTTTCATTGCCTGTTCCAAAACAGAACCGTATACTCCTCCGGATCTCTTTTATTACTTTGCCAGCTACAAAGTCGGCAAGAATCCGACAACCATCACAACCGGTGATCTCAATCACGATTCTCTTACTGATCTGGTCACCACGAATATTGCCAGCAATACGCTCTCAATTCTATTAGGTAACGGCGACGGAACGTTTCAGGATCAAGTGCAGGTGCATGTGTGTCAGGAGCCGCGCGCGCTTGCGATGGATGACTTGAATCATGATGGGCATGCCGATGTGGCATTAGCCTGTCCCGGCGGGGACGAAATCGCAATCTTGCTCGGACATGGGAATGGGAAATTTGTCGAAGGGCCCCACTATCCGGTGTATCGGACCCCGGTCGCATTGGCGATCGGCGATGTGAATGGCGATCGCCATGCGGACCTGGTCGTGGCGCTTCGTAACGATAAGGTCAAGATTTTCCTTGGTGCCGGGACGGGGGAGTTTCAGCATGGTGCGCAATATGAGTACGGTGACACTCCGACTTCTGTGGCGCTGTCCGATCTTGATCGGGATGGGAAACTGGATTTGGTTGTGACGAATGGAGGGCCCATGTCGAATGCGGTATCGATTTGGCTGGGTAATGGCGATGGCTCGTTTCGCGGTCCCAAGGACTATTCAGCGGGAAAGCGACCGTTGGGGGTCAGCTTCGCAGATTTTGACAACGACCAGAACAGTGATTTGTTAGTGATCAACGGGGAACGAGACAGTTTCACGACGCTGCTCGGTAACGGCAATGCCACATTTCGCCCGGGCAAGGATTCCGGCGCCAATGCGGGGCCGAATTTCGGGCTTGCACGGGACTTCAATGGAGACCGCTGGATGGATGTGGCCATCGTGAATCTCCAATCGAGTGATTTGTCGATCCTGTTTGGAAAGGGGGATGGGACGTTCCACTACCCGCCTCGAAATTACCGGACGAAGGCCGGCCCCTTCGCGATCTCTTCTTTTCGTGTGACGACGACGGGGACGGAAGAGCCGGGACTGGTCATTGCCGACAACGGCAGCGGCAGTGTCTCCATCTTTCTTCATCGCGGGGTGAAAACGGCTCTGAAACCGGAGACGAAGGAGTAGGGTTTCAGCATGGAACATGCGTCGCCCAGTGGTGATTCAGTAGTTTTAGAGCGATAACCGCGATTCTTGACAGCCCTAGGGCCCTTCGCTAGAGTGGCCATAAGCAAGTTGCCGCGCACGATGCGAGACTAACAATGGCGCTTCGATCCTTTGCCTGGTGGTTTCTTATGGGGGCGTTGATGACCTTATCCGTCCTCATGGTTCAGGGCGGTGTGCGTGATTTGTGGGAGGGGACTCAGCCGGCCGGGGATACCAATGTCTTCGTCTATTTCGGCACCACGCTCATCGGCGGCGGATTGCTCGCCGGATGTGTGGCGCTGGTGATGAACCGCCTTCGATAAGCGGAGAGAACAGGGCATGTATGCAGTGCCTCAAGTGCAAAGGGTTCATGATGGTCGAGCGGCACTATACCCTCATCAACAGGAGAATCTATGCCCGCTGCCTTAACTGCGGGTTCTGGATTGATCTGGCCGACCTGCTTCGGTTTTTTCATAAAGTGATTGATAGTGGTCTGAAAGGTGATAAGGTGCGGGAGACGTTTTCACTGTAAAAGGCAGTTTCCATCATTATGCAAGATACACCAAATCAGTATTGCCGGGTGCCACGGTCTGTGCGGCAGTTCTTTGGCTCATTCGGAGTCGGAATCGTGCTGTGTGCCTGCTTGTTGGCCGGGTCTCCGCCCACCGTGTCAGCCAAAGCCATACATCACAACCGTCATAACGGAGAGGCGCAGGACACTGGTGCGTCGTATCGGGATCTACCCTGGAGAACCGTTCCAGCCCATAGCGTGCTGCTGAAAGAACTTCGTTCAGGCCGTGTCCTCTATGAGTATGAGTCTGAGAAGCGGATGTCACCGGCGAGTTTGACGAAAATCATGTCGGCGCTTGTCATTCTTGAGCGAGGGCATTTGGATGAACAGGCGACGATCAGCAAGAACGCCGCGCGCGCGCCCAAGACGCATTTACGCTTGAAAACCGGCGAGGTATTTCGTTTGGGAGATTTGCTCAAGGCGATGCTGATTGTTTCTGCCAATGATGCCTGTCTTGCGGCCGTCGAACATGTCGGCGGCGATGAGCAACAATTTGTCGCGCTGATGAACGCCAAGGCGTTCGAACTTGGGCTGAATGATACCCATTTCAGCAATGGCTGTGGATTCGATGGAGCGGAGCACTATTCAACAGCTGAGGATCTGGCTCGGCTCAGTGAAGCTGCGATGCAGAATCCGGTGTTCCGAGAACTCGTCCGCGAAGAACGGGAGATGATCACGCCGGTGAGCGGCCATCGGGCCTATCTTCTGCACAATACCAATCGTCTGTTGGGTCAAATTCCCGGTGTCGAAGGGGTCAAGACAGGGTTTACCTCAAAAGCCGGGCGATGCTTGATCGCCAAAGTCTCTCACAACGGGAGAGATCTGTTGCTCGTTATTCTCAACTCCAAGCGCCGCTGGAATACCGCCAAAAGTCTCATCGACTACGGGCTACGCGCCAGCGAGACGATCCAGTAGTTCTTTCGTTCTTCCTCCCCCCTCGTAAGTTGTTCCTCAATTACACATACATTGTGTTAATCACACCGTACGGCTTGAGCGTGGAAATAGCGCTCTGCTGATGTCAGTAAAGCAGCCACGGTAGCCGTTTATAAGCAGGCAATACGAACCATTGTTGCCCGGAATCTCTTGGGCTGACTATACATGGTTAGGATTGTTCGTCGTGCTATCGCCGAAGGATCCTTATACCATCTCGAACTGTTCGCCGCATATGCAATTAGGGTAAGGAGTCATCATGGAACTCGCACAATTGTTCTATCTTCGTGAAACCCTCCGTCACCGTGCACGCAATATGTGGGACCGATGGGGGAGCCGGCGCTATTCAGCCGGCTTTGCCCGGCACCGATCGTCTGTCTCCCGGCAGTTCGTGATGGAGCCCCTGGAGGATCGTGTGCTGCTGTCAGCAACGCCGGTAGACGCCGCCATACTGGATGCCACCACGACCGATACCACTGTGGTGGCAACCGACGTGTCGGGGATCAGTGGGGAGTCAGCCCTGACAGTAACTCAGGTGCTAGGGGCCCAGCCGATGAGTTTTGAGGCCAACGTGGGACAGACGGATGAGGCGGTAGCATTTCTCTCGCGTGGGCCGGGTTATGCTGTGTTTCTCACCTCAACAGAAGCCGTGTTCTCACTCAGCACGATGACAGTTACGGACCCGGCGCAGCTCGATCCGGCTTCATCTGATCCCCTGATGTTGGTGCCAGACCTATCGGAATCAGCGAGCAGTGATGTGGCGGTGTTGCGGTTGACGCTCGAAGGGGCCAATTCCACGGCCGCGATCACGGGCCAAGAGCTGCTGCCAGGCGTAGTGAATTATCAAATGGGTGACGATCCAACTCAGTGGCTTAGCGGAGTATCTACGTATCAGAAGGTTCACTATGCAGGGGTGTACGAGGGGATCGACATGGTCTTTTACGGCACCATCGGCGGCGAACTCGAATACGATTGGGTGGTGGCGCCGGGGGCAGACACGGGACAGATCCGCTTGGGCCTTGCGGGGGCGGAGGCTATCAGCCTGGACCCTGAGGGCGATCTGATGCTCATGTTGGCTGGCGGGACTGTCACGATCAACAAGCCCGTCGCCTATCAGATCGTGAATGGCACACGAGTGTCAGTTGAGGCGTCGTACGAACTCAGCACCGATGAGACAGGGCAAACCACCGCTTCATTCATTGTGGGTAGCTATGATGTCGCTGAGACGCTGATCATTGATCCGGTGTTCGTCTACTCCACCTACCTGGGCGGCAGTGATTGGGACGGTGGCTATGACATTGCCGTGGATGGACAGGGACAGGCCTATGTGACGGGGTACACCTTCTCGACCGATTTCCCCACCAGCAACGGGAGTCAGCTGTTCGGAGGTGGTCAGTATGACGCATTTGTGACGAAGTTGGATGCGGATGGTGCGGTCGTCTATTCCACATACCTCGGCGGTAGCAACACCGACGTTGGCCGGGGCATCGCCGTGGACGGAAGTGGGCAGGCCTATGTGACGGGGTATATCTTAAATCCTTCGTATCTGTATCCGAACAGTTATGACGCGTTTGTGACCAAGCTGGATGCAGATGGTGCAGGTGTCTACTCCACATACTTGCGCGGTAACAGCCTCGATATTGGTATGGGCATCGCGGTGGACGGAAGCGGGCAGGCCTATGTGACGGGATATACCCTCTCGACCGATTTCCCCACCAGCAATGCGAGCCAGGGTTCGAACGCAGGTGGTATTGATGCCTTTGTCACGAAGCTGAATGCGGCTGGTGCACTTGTGTATTCCACCTACGTGGGTGGCAGCGGTGACGACTCTGGCTATGGGATTGCTGTGGACGAGACCGGGCAGGCCTATGTGGCCGGGCATACCACCTCTATCGACTTTCCCACCATTGGGGCGAGCCAGGGTTCGAATGCAGGTGGTCAAGATGCCTTTGTCACGAAGCTGGATACGGATGGTGCGCTTGTGTATTCCACCTACGTGGGTGGTAGCGGCGAGGAATATGGCTATGGGATTGCCGTGGACGGGAGCGGGCAGGCCTATGTGACGGGGTACACTACGTCTGCAGATTTCGCTACCAGTGGGGCAAGCCAGGCGACGAACGCCGGCGGTAACGACGTCTTTGTGACGAAGTTGGATACGGATGGTGCGCTTGTGTATTCCACCTACGTGGGTGGCAGCGGAGAGGATTTTGGCTATGGGATTGCTGTGGACGAGAGCGGGCAGGCCTATGTGACGGGGGCTACCACCTCTATCGATTTCCCAACCCGTGAGGCGAACCAGGCAATGAGGGCAGGTGGTCACGATGCCTTTGTCACGAAGTTGGATGAAACTGGCGCGCTTGTGTATTCCACCTACGTGGGTGGGAGTGATGAGGACCGCGGTTTTGGGGCTGCCGTGGATGAGAGGGGCCAGGTGTATATAACAGGGTTTACCGCTTCGGGTAATTTCCCTACCAGCAATGCCAGTCAATCGACGAAGGTGGGCTCTGCCGACATCTTTGTGACGAAGCTTACAACAAATACTGCACCGGTGGGGATGGATCAATGGGTCACTACCGCGGAGGATACGGCAACCACGATTACCCCTAGAGTCACCGATGTAGATGGCGACGCGTTGACCTTCCATATCGTGACGGGGCCATCTTACGGCACACTGACCGAGAACACTGATGGTAGCTTCAGCTACCAGCCGAACCTCAACTTTTCTGGGGAGGATAGGTTTACGTTTGTGGCCAACGATGGGATAACAGATTCCAATCTTGCCACAGTAAGCCTTATCGTGACCCCGGTTAATGATACGGCAGTGGCAGGCGCCGACACCTATTCCGTGCTCGCGGGGAACCCGTTGACGGTATTCGGAGCCGGTGTACTGGCGAATGATAGCGATGTAGATACATCCGTATCCCATCTCCAGGCGCAATTGGTGGACACGGTGACTCGTGGGAGTCTGGTCTTCCATGCCAACGGCGGGTTCACCTATACGCCAGCGCCGGGGTTTGTAGGACAGGATTCATTCACCTATCGAATAGATGATGGTGGGACTCTCTCAAACACCGTCACCGTGGTTCTGAATGTGCAAAAGTCTTCCCTTGTCATTAACGGCACTGCCGGAAGCGACGTTATCCGCATGAGCGAGTTGAATGGAAATGCCCTTCAAGTGGAGCTGAATGGAGTGGTGCTGCAGTATACCCTCCAAGCGGCGACGCAACTCCGAGTCAATGGCCTGGCGGGGGATGACCTAATTTATCTTACGGGATTGCGCCATTCTACACTGGTTGATGGGGGTACGGGACATGATTGGATTGATGCCCGTGAGAACACCGCTCCATCAGGCGCTCTGGACTTACGCGGCGGGGATGGGAACGACACGATCATCGGTGGAGCAGGCAACGATCGTCTCGATGGGGGGCTTGACCATGACGTACTCGTTGGGAACGCGGGCAATGATACTCTCGTGGGGAATGACGGGGATGACCTTTTGGTGGGTGGAAGCGGCAATGATGTACTAGATGGCGGGAAGGGAGACGATGCCCTGCTTGGCGGTTCTGGGAATGATACGCTGAAGGGTGGGGAGAACAACGACATTCTGATTGGTGGGGGAGGAGCAGACGCGCTGAACGGCGGATTGGGATCCAATCAGTTGCTGTACTGGAATGAGGATGCGAAAAAGAAGCAGGACGAGCTGCTATCGATGCATCCGTCTTGGGTTCGAGATTTCGTGTGAGCTGAAATGTGCAGGAACCACCTAACGTCGGTTTGTGACGTTGTACGGGCGAAAGCTCGACAGGCAGTACGTGTCACACCTCTCGTGAGGTTGCAGGGGCTGACCGTGCGTCAGCGCCAGGCAGCGGCCTGCACGGAACAGAGGAACTCCGCACATCCGAGCGAGGTGTGCGTTGAACTACCGTAGCGGGGCGAACTCGATATTGATGTCTTTCCCCAGATAGTTCACCTGAAACCCCTGCTTGTCGTAGGCCATCACGGCGCCTAGCACGTTTTCGTCGCCGTAGTCTTCCTTGCCCAGCAATTTACGGATGTCATCCGGGCTTTCGCTATTGAGTACGTTGCGGAAGATGCCTCTGGTCTTGTGCGCGAATCGGTTGTTGATAAAAATCAGGTCGACTTTCCCATCCTGGATGCGCACACCGGCCATGGGGCCGGTCGGTTTTCGTTGATCGAGCAGGAAGATAAAGGCCGCTTCCTGCTCGGCCTTGACACCCGATATGGTTCCATTGACCAGGGTTTCAATGGCGGTGGTCTCTGAGTCGCCGAGCTTAATGCCGAAGAGCGAGATGGTGACGCTCGAAATCGATGCAGACTCTGTCACATCGTGTTTACTCAGCTCATAGGGTTCGGCGTGAGCCGAAGGGATACGGCTGGTCAGGAGTCCTACAATAGCCAAGACCAATATGAGTGCTACACGATGCGTCCCCATTTGCTTCTCCTTCACTCCTGATCTGTGATTAGGGCTGTGGCGTTGTGGCCAGCAGCATTTCTCCGAGCTCCCGCAGACGGAGAAAGTATGTTTGAGAGTCTGTGTCCAGTTCTCCGGTCAGTTCGGCCAGCTCGTCCAAACAATCTCTCACAAGGGCCATCCGTTGGTGGTCGAGTCCTTCGGGACTGTCCAGAAAGAACACGACACACCCGCTGATGACGGTGTCGAGGGTCATCAGCTGGCCTTGGTGCGGGCTTGAGAATTGAGGCCAACCCACACCACAATATTGTTTCCACGCTGTCGCGACGTCGTCTCGTGCCACTGTCTGTCGCTCCGTTACGGATACAGTCCGCGTTGAAGATGGGCTTGAGCGACCTGGTCGATTCCGCTCATGAGCGCCGCCATGCGCATCGATGTCCGCCGTTCGTTCGAGAACTGAAGGGTGCGATGAAAGGCCGACGTGATGATATTGTGCAACCGCTGCTGGATATCGTTTGCGCTCCAAAAGAATCGTTGAAGATCCTGCACCCACTCAAAATACGATACGATCACTCCGCCTGAATTCGCCAGAATATCGGGAATGATAAAGATGCCTTTTTCTTCGAGTATGCGGTCGGCCTCCAGGGTTGTCGGGCCGTTTGCCCCTTCCGATAGAATGCGACAGCGCAGGCGATGGGCATTGGTTTCAGTAATTTGCTCCGAGAGGGCTGCGGGGACGAGTACCGTACAGTCCAGTTGTAGTAATTCCTCGTTTGTGATGGGTTCCCCCATCTTTGTGTCAGCGAGCGATTGTCCGGAGTGCCGGTAGCGCGTGATCAGCTCGGGGATATCCAGCCCCTTCATGTTGTAGATGCCTCCGAGCACATCGCTGACGGCAACGACTCGCGCGCCTGCTTGCTGCATGATGAGCGCGGTGTGGGAGCCGACATTCCCAAAGCCCTGGATGGCGACGGTCGTATTCTCGATCGATAGCTTGAGGTGGCGGAGGGCTTCTAGTGTGACATAGACAACCCCTCGTCCGGTGGCTTCTTCGCGCCCGAGGCTGCCGCCGAGCGAGAGCGGTTTACCGGTCACCACACCAGGAACCGCATAGCCGACCTGTTGGCTGTAGGTATCCATGATCCACGACATGACTTGCGCGTCGGTTCCTACGTCGGGGGCTGGTACGTCCTTGTCCGGGCCGATGAGGGGGAAAATCTCAGCGGCATAGCGCCGTGTTAGTCGCTGTAATTCGGCGCGGGATAACTTCTTCGGCGAAACCTGAATGCCGCCTTTTGCCCCACCATAAGGCAGGCCCGCTAAAGCGCATTTCCACGTCATCCACATCGCGAGAGCCGAGACCTCTCCAAGGCTCACGTCCTGATGATACCGAATGCCTCCTTTGCAGGGGCCGCGCGAGGAGCCGCCGAGCGAGAGCGGTTTGCCGGTCACCACGCCTGGAACCGCATAGCCGACTTGTTGGCTATAGGTATCCATGATCCACGACATGACTTGCGCGTCGGTTCCCACGTCGGGGGCCGGTACATCTTTGTCTGGGCCGATGAGGGGGAAAATTTCAGCGGCATAGCGCCGAGTCAGTCGCTGCAATTCAGCGCGGGACAACTTCTTCGGAGAAACCTGAATGCCGCCTTTTGCTCCACCATAGGGCAAGCCCGCTAAGGCGCATTTCCACGTCATCCACATTGCGAGGGCCGAGACCTCTCCGAGGCTCACGTCCTGATGATACCGAATGCCTCCTTTGCAGGGGCCGCGCGAGGAGTCGTGTTGCACTCGATAGCCGGTAAAAACTTCCACTCGTCCATCGTCCATGCGCACCGGCAGGCTGACGATGAGCGAACGTTGGGGCAGCTTCAGCCGCTCACGCAGGTTTGGGTCCAGCTGCATCGCCTCAGCCGCTCGATCGAATTGCGCGACCGCCAAACGAAAGGTGTGGGTGTCAAGCTCCTGCATAATCCCTCGATCCGTTACAGGTTGAATCGGTTGATCGTGCGAACGCATCGGCTGCAGTAGCGCGGTTGCCGGGATGCGTTGCTATGGTGGCCCACTCAATCGAAAACACCTCGCCGAATATCCGGGCAAGATCAGATTTGACCTCATCGAGAGGGATGGTCTTGCCGCATAACACATTCATGGAGCTGACCAGGCAATCGGCGAATCCGCATGGATGGATTCGTTGAAACGGCGTCAGGTCCATATCGACGTTGAGCGCAAAACCGTGCAACGTAATGCCTCGTTCAATGCGGATTCCGATAGACGCGATCTTCGCCGGTTGAGGCGTCAGCACCCAGATCCCCGGCCTCTTCTCGATTCGATGGCCGTCGATATCCCAGCGTTTGAGCAGACGAATGATCACGTCTTCAAGCAGCTGGACGAGTCGTCTTGGGCCTGCAGCGTGCTGAGCCAACTTGAGGATTGGGTACACGACGATTTGTCCGGGGCCATGGTAGGTGGCTGATCCTCCGCGGTTCACCCGATGCAGTGCCGTTCCATTGACGCGTAAGAGGGCTTCATCGCCGCCCCAATCGGATGTGTGGGTGCTGCGCCCCAGGGTATAGACAGGTTGATGTTCAAGGATGACGACCGTATCCGGCCGCATGCCCGAGAGACGCTCATGGTGGAGGCGAGACTGTAATTCCCATGCAATGGAATAGGGGACAGGTGTGGGGAAGACAAGGAGCGATCCAGCTATGGCAGGAGGAAACGCAGGATCTGTTGTGCGGGCCGGAGGCTCCAAGGCGCAGGACCCAATCACAGACTCACCGTTTGGAGTAAAGGATGGTCTGCATAGATTGCTAGGCATCGGAACAAGCGATGTGTCGGGAAGGGGGAGTTTCTTGCGGCGATGTCGCGCACATTCATAGGCGAAACATTGTCGCATAACTAGTGTTCAGGGGGGAAGCGGCATCTCGCAGGCCGGGCGTTCGCCCGTCCTGCGGACTTGCGAACAACCAGAGTGTTTACTTGATGGCAGCGAAGAGTTCTCGAATTTCAGGTGTCTTGAGTTTTTTGAGCGCCTTCGCCTCGATCTGGCGGATGCGTTCGCGCGTGACCGACAAGTTCTGGCCGACTTGTTCCAAGGTGCGAGCCTCTTCATAACCAATCCCGAAGCGGAGGCGGATTACTGTTTGTTCCCTCGGTGTGAGAACTTGAAGGATTCGATCCAACTGCATAGTCATCTCGGTTCGGTGCACGTGGGCATCGGGGGGAACTGCGAGTTGATCTGGAATCATGTCCCCGAACTGGGTCTCCCCATCACCAATCGGTGTTTCCAGTGCCACCGGTTCTTGGAATGCCTGAACAGTTTCATGGAGCCGATCGGGTCTCATGCGAAGCACGTGTGCGATCTCTTCTATGCGAGCCGGACGTCCGAACTGTTGCCCAAGGCGGCGTGTCACCCGAACAATGCGATGGGAGGCTTCGGTCTGGTGGACCGGAATGCGGATGGTCCGCGATTGATCCGCAATGGCCCGCGTAATGCCTTGTCTAATCCACCAGGTGGCATAGGTGCTGAACTTGAAGCCTTTTCGGTACTGGTAGCGTTCGGCGGCTTTCATCAGGCCGATGTTGCCCTCTTGGACGAGATCGAGCAAGGCGAGTCCTCGTCCGGTGTAGTGTTTGGCAACATCAACCACCAATCGCAGGTTTCGCCGCACGAGTTCGTCTTTGCCTCGTTCGAGGACGACTCGCGCGGATCGAATCTCATCGAGCAAGTCCTTCAGCTGTTTCCCTATCGTCGCGGCGGGTTTCATCGTGCGAATCGGTGGTTTCAGCACGGCAAGGAGCGTCTGCTCTGCATCATCCAGCGCCGTGGCGGAAAGTCCGCTCAGCCGCTTGATGAGTTGGAGCTTTTCGACGGAATCCGACAAAGCCGACGCGTGTTTCGAACGGGCAAGTATAGTTAGGACATGGCGCAAGGCAACTCGGATTCGACGTGTGCCCTGATCGACCTGTTTTGCAACAGCCACTTCTTCTTCGCGTGTGAGCAGTTCCCGCTCACCGAACGAACGGAAGTACAGGGACTCCAATAAGAACGGGCTTGCACCATGACTTGTGCGCATGGCTGGTGCAGATGGTTCTTCTTGGTCGGATTTCTGCGTGTTGCTACGACCGATCACCCCAAGCAAGCCGCTTGCCTGCTGGTCATCGGCATCCACATCGGTGCCGACAGTCTCCTTGCTTTCAGCTTCATCCGTTGTCCGAAGTCCTTCATCATGCATGGCATCACCTTTCATCTCGTGGTTGCGTATCCGTCTACTTCTGTTAGAGCGTGATGGAAGCAAGAGGATTCATTCTGGTCGCTACCTGTGTCTATCGCTCTATCAAGCAAAAGGAGTGCTGGACTGAAGATGAGAACGGGCGGGCTCGATCACCTCGAAATCCCAAGACTATTAAAGAGACTTAATGAAGAAGATGAGATCGTTCTGTCTCAGTTGTGCGGCAACTATGCAGAATTGCCTACAGTTCAAGGACTGAATCGCCACACCATTCAGGTGACGGCTCAGATTCATCAGTGCATCTATGAACTGACATGAAACAGCGTGGCGAAGGATGGGTGCTCGGTTGCAAACTATAGAATGAACCCCCTAGAATGCCGCCATGTTGCAGCTTGCCAGTGGTGAACGGATTCATCTGGTCGATCAGAAGGGGCGTCACTATGCGCTGACACTGAAGGCCGGGGAAATATATCAATTCAGTGGGCAGACTATCGCGCACGATGCGCTTATCGGACGCCCTGATGCGACTATGGTGACGTTGTCCCGCGGGAAGAAGATGTTGGCGCTCCGTCCGACGTTTGGGGAGTATGTGCTCAAGATGCCACGTGGCGCGCAAGTGCTGTACCCAAAGGACCTTGCGCTGATCCCAATGTGGGCGGATGTCTATCCAGGGGCTCGAGTATTTGAGGCCGGAACCGGTTCAGGAGCTCTGACCATGGCGCTGTTGCGCGCGGTCGGGTTGAGGGGCTTGGTGGTGACCTATGACGTACGGGAGGACTTTGCGCGCACCGCGCTGCTCAACATCGAACGCTATATGGGGCCTGTCTCCAATCTGGTGTCATTGCGCAAGAATGCCTATGAGGGCATTGAGCTGCTTGAAGACGGCATCCCGTTCGATCGCGTGGTCCTCGACCTTCCGGAGCCATGGCAGGTGATTCCTCATGCAGCTAATGCGCTTCGGTCAGGCGGGATCTATGTGAGTTTTGTTCCTACCGTTCCCCAAGTTATGCAAACGGTTGAGGCACTCGAGCGGACAACAGTCTTTGCCATGGTGGAAACATTTGAGACGCTGCTGCGGACCTGGTCGGTTCAAGGTCGAAGTGTGCGGCCCGATCACCGCATGGTTGCCCATTCGGGCTTTCTCACAGTGGCAAGGAAAGTGGAACCGGGTTTGCTGACTGCAGGCCAGGAGCGGGAAATGGGCGACGAGACCTTCGACACTGGGCTGGAGAGTGAAGAAAGGGGCTAACTGGAATGAAGCGGCTTGAAGGAAAAGTTGCCGTCATCACGGGGGGGAATGCCGGGATTGGAGAGGCGGTGGCCAAGCGTTTTGCCATGGAAGGCGCGTCGGTGGTTGTCACTGGACGCCGCCAACAGGAATTGGACCGGGTGGTGAAGATCGTTCGGCAGAGCAATGGGAGAGCCCTGGCCGTTGCCGGTTCCGTGACGGATGAGGTGCATGCCCAAGACGTTGTCCTGAAAACCATCGACAGCTTCGGCCGGATTGATGTGTTGGTCAACAATGCCGGGATCGGCGACTTCGGCAAGCGATTGCATGAAATCGATGATGCAACATGGGACAAGATCTTCGACATCAATCTCACCGGTGTGTTCCGAATGACGAGGGCCATTGTTCCTCAGATGCTGAAACAAGGATGCGGTTCTATTGTGAACATCTCATCTGTCGCCAGTGTGGTCGGTATTCCAGGGTTATCCGCCTATTCCGCCTCAAAAGGTGGTCTCGATGCGCTTACTCGAGCAGTTGCCATCGATTATGCCAAAGACGGGATTCGCTGCAACGTCGTGAATCCCGCTCTGATCGACACACCAATGGCGGCACCGCTTATGGCAAACCCGGAGATGCTTCAGTCGATTCTTGCACAGTATGCAATTCGTCGTGCGGGGACTCCCGAGGAGGTCGCCGGCATGGTGTTGTATCTGGCATCTGATGAAGCGATATG
>JABMDE010000004.1:57476-63070 GCA_015904055.1 Nitrospira sp.
CGACGTTGAGCGAAAATCCGTGCAGGGTAATGCCTCGTTCGATGCGGATTCCGATAGACGCAATTTTTGCCGGGTGAGGCGTCAGCACCCAGATCCCCGGTTTCTTCTCGATTCGATGGCCGTCGATATTCCAGTGTTTGAGCAGGCGAATGATCACGTCTTCAAGCAGCTGGACGAGTCTTCTTGGTCCTGCAGCGTGTTGAGCCAACTTGAGGATCGGGTACACGACGATTTGTCCAGGGCCATGGTAGGTGGCTGAGCCTCCACGGTTCACCCGATAGAGTGCCGTTCCATTGACCCGTAAGAGGGTTTCATCGCCGCCCCAATCGGATGTATGGGTGCTACGCCCCAGTGTATAGACCGGTTGATGTTCGAGGATGACGACCGTATCCGGCCTCACATCCGAGAGGCGTTCCTGGTGGAGGCGGGATTGTAGTTCCCATGCGATGGAATAGGGGACAGGTGTGGGAAAAACAAGGAGCGATCCAGCGATGGCAGGTGGAAACACAGGATCTGTTGTGCGGGCCGGAGGCTCTAAGGCGCAGGACTTAGTCACTGATTCACCTTCCGGAGTACAGGACGGTTTGCATAGAGGTGTAGGCACCGGAACAAGCAAGGTGTCGGTAAGGAGCAGTCTCTTGCGGCGATGTCGCGCACATCCATAGACGAAACATTGTCGCATAACTGGTTATCGGGGGGAAAGCGGGATCTCGCAGGCCGGGCGTTCGCCCGACCTGCGGATTTGCGAGCAACCAGAGCGTTTACTTGATGGCAGTGAAGAGTTCCCGGATTTCAGGTGTCTTGAGCTTTTTGAGTGCCTTGGCCTCGATCTGACGGATGCGCTCGCGCGTGACAGACAGGTTCTGGCCGACTTGTTCCAAGGTGCGAGCCTCCTCATAACCAATCCCGAAGCGGAGGCGGATGACCGTTTGTTCCCTCGGTGTGAGAATTTCGAGGATTCGATCCAACTGCGTCGTCATCTCGGTTCGATGCACGTGGGCATCGGGGGGAACTGCGAGTTGATCCGGAATCATGTCCCCGAACTGGGTCTCCCCATCGCCAATCGGCGTTTCCAGCGCTACAGGTTCCTGGAATGCCTGGACAGTTTCATGGAGCCGATCGGGTCTCATGCGAAGCACGTGTGCGATTTCTTCTATGCGAGCAGGACGTCCGAACTGCTGCCCAAGGCGTCGTGTCACCCGAACAATGCGATGGGAGGCTTCGGTCTGGTGGACCGGAATGCGGATGGTTCGCGATTGATCCGCAATGGCCCGCGTAATGCCTTGTCTAATCCACCACGTGGCATAGGTGCTGAATTTGAAGCCTTTTCGATACTGGTAGCGTTCGGCGGCTTTCATCAGGCCGATGTTGCCCTCTTGGACGAGATCGAGCAAGGCGAGTCCCCGGCCGGTGTAGTGTTTGGCGACATCAACCACCAATCGCAGGTTTCGCCGCACGAGTTCGTCTTTGCCTCGTTCGAGGACGACTCGCGCGGATCGAATTTCATCGAGCAGGTCCTTCAACCGTTTCCCTGCCCTGGCGGCAGGTTTCATCGTACGAATCGGTGGTTGTAGCACAGCAAGGAGCGTTTGCTCGGTATCATCCAACGCTTTGGCGGAAAGTCCGCTCAGTTGCTTGATGAGTTGAAGTTGTTTGACGGAATCTGACAACGCTGGCGTGTGTTTCGAATGGGCAAGTACGTTCAGGACATGGCGTAAGGCGACTCGGATCCGACGTGTGCCCTGATCGACCTGTTTTGCAACAGCCACTTCTTCTTCACGTGTGAGCAGCTCCCGCTGACCGAACGAACGGAAGTACAGGGACTCCAATAAGAACGGGCTTGCACCATGACTTGTACGCATGGCTGGTGCAGATGGTTCTTCGTGAGCGGCTCTCTCTGTGTTGCGACGGCCGATCACTCCCAGCAGGCCGCTTGCCTGCTGGTCATCAGCATCTACGTCGGTGTCGACGGTCTCCTTACTTTCAGCTTCATCCGTCGTTCGAAGTCCTTCATCATGCATGGCATCACCTTTCATCTCGTGGTTGCCTGTCTGTCTACTTCAGTTAGAGCGTGATGGAAGCAAGAGGATTCATCCTGGTCGTTCTCTTTGTCTGTTGTTCTATCAAGCAAAAGGAGTGCTGGATTGAAGATGAGAACGGGCTGGCTCGATCGCCTCGAATTTACAAGACTATTAAAGAGACTTAATGAAGAAGATGAGATCGTTCTGTCTCAGTTGTGCGGCAACTATGCAGAATTGCCTACAGTCCAAGGGCCGAATCGCCACGCTATTCTGGTGAGGCGCATTACCCGGCAGGATCATCTACGTGCCTGCAAGTCGACATGCCACTCGTCGAATGGG
Organism: Nitrospira sp.; assembly: GCA_015904055.1. Next base: position 59,837 of record JABMDE010000004.1, read on the forward strand.
TCTATGGCGAATGGTTGAGGGTACGGGCTTAGGGTGGGAAGTAAAACGAGCCGATCCATGGTCTGATTGCGTGCGATCTGTCGTCAGTTGTCAGCGCTCGTCACCATAATGAGTTCGCGACGCACTGTCATGAAGCCTTGCTCCGAAGGACAGATGCTCGGTTGCAAACTATAGAATGAACCCCCTAGAATGCCGCCATGTTACAGCTTGTGAGCGGTGAACGGTCCTTTGCAGGGGCCGCGCGAGGAGTCGTGTTGTACCCGATAGCCGGTAAAGACTTCCACCCGTCCATCATCCATGCGCACCGGCAGGCTGACGATGAGCGAACGTTGGGGCAGCTTCAACCGTTCACGCAGGTTTGGGTCCAGCTGCATCGCCTCAGCCGCTCGATCGAATTGTGCGACCGCTAAACGAAAGGTGTGGGTGTCAAGCTCCCGCATAAACCCTCGATCCGTTATAAGTTGAATCGGTTGATCGGTGCGAACTCGTCGGCTGCAGTAACGCGGCTGCCGGGATGCGTTGCTACGGTAGTCCACTCAATCGAAAATACCTCACCGAATATCCTGGCAAGATCAGATTTGACCCCATCGAGAGGAATGGTCTTGCCGCAGAGCACGTTCATGGAGCTAACCAGGCAATCGGCGAACCCGCATGGACGGATTCGTTGAAACGGCGCCAGGTCCATATCGACGTTGAGCGAAAATCCGTGCAGCGTAATGCCTCGTTCAATGCGGATTCCGATAGACGCGATCTTCGCCGGTTGAGGCGTCCGCACCCAGATTCCCGGTTTCTTCTCGATTCGATGGCCGTCGATATCCCAGTGTTTGAGCAGACGAATGATCACGTCTTCAAGCAGCTGGACGAGCCGTCTTGGGCCTGCAGTGTGCTGAGCCAACTTGAGGATCGGGTACACGACGATTTGTCCGGGGCCATGGTAGGTGGCTGATCCTCCGCGGTTCACCCGATGCAGTGCCGTTCCATTGATACGTAAGAGGGCTTCATCGCCGCCCCAATCGGATGTGTGGGTGCTGCGCCCCAGTGTATAGACAGGTTGATGTTCAAGGATGACGACCGTATCCGGCCGCATGCCCGAGAGACGCTCATGGTGGAGGTGAGACTGTAGTTCCCATGCGATGGAATAGGGGACAGGTGTGGGGAAGACAAGGAGTGATCCAGCGATGGCAGGTGGAAATGCAGGATCTGTTGTGCGAACCGGAGGCTCCAAGGCGCAGGACCCAATCACAGACTCACCGTTCGGAGTAAAGGATGGTCTGCATAGATTTCTAGGCATCGGAACAAGCGATGTGTCGGGAATGGGGAGTTTCTTGCGGCGATGTCGCGCACATCCATAGGCGAAACATTGTCGCATAACTAGTTATCGGGGGGGAAGCGGCATCTCGCAGGCCGGGCGTTCACCCGGCCTGCGGACTTGCGAACAACCAGGGTACTTACTTGATGGCAGCGAAGAGCTCTCGAATCTCAGGTGTCTTGAGCTTTTTGAGCGCCTTCGCCTCGATTTGGCGGATGCGTTCGCGCGTGACCGACAGGTTCTGGCCGACTTGTTCCAAGGTGCGAGCCTCCTCATAACCAATTCCGAAGCGGAGGCGGATTACTGTTTGTTCCCTCGGTGTGAGAATTTCGAGGATTCGATCCAACTGCGTAGTCATCTCGGTTCGGTGCACGTGGGCATCGGGGGGAACTGCGAGTTGATCCGGAATCATGTCCCCGAACTGGGTCTCCCCATCGCCAATCGGTGTTTCCAGCGCCACCGGTTCCTGGAATGCCTGGACAGTTTCATGGAGCCGATCGGGTCTCATGCGAAGCACGTGTGCGATCTCTTCTATGCGGGCAGGACGTCCGAACTGCTGTCCAAGGCGGCGTGTCACTCGAACAATGCGGTGGGAGGCTTCGGTCTGGTGGACCGGAATGCGGATGGTCCGCGATTGATCCGCAATAGCCCGCGTAATGCCTTGTCTGATCCACCAGGTGGCATAGGTGCTGAACTTGAAGCCTTTTCGGTACTGGTAGCGTTCGGCGGCTTTCATCAGGCCGATGTTGCCCTCTTGGACGAGGTCGAGCAAGGCGAGCCCTCGGCCGGTGTAGTGTTTGGCAACGTCAACTACCAATCGCAGGTTTCGCCGCACGAGTTCGTCTTTGCCTCGTTCGAGGACGACTCGCGCGGACCGAATTTCATCGAGCAGGTCCTTCAGCTGTTTCCCTGTTGTCGCGGCAGGTTTCATCGTGCGAATCGGTGGTTTCAGCACGGCAAGGAGCGTCTGCTCTGCATCATCCAGCGCCGTGGCTGAAAGTCCGCTCAGCCGCTTGATGAGTTGGAGCTTTTCGACGGAATCCGACAACGCCGGCACGTGTTTCGAACGGGCCAGTATGTTCAGGACATGGCGCAAGGCAACACGGATTCGACGTGTGCCCTGATCGACCTGTTTTGCAACAGCCACTTCTTCTTCGCGTGTGAGCAGCTCCCGCTCACCAAACGAACGGAAGTACAGGGACTCCAATAAGAACGGGTTTGCACCATGACTCGTACGCATGGCTGACGCAGATTGTTCTTCTTGAGTGGATTTCTGCGTGTTGCTACGGCCGATCACCCCAAGCAAGCCGCTTGCCTGCTGGTCATCGGCATCCACATCGGTGCCGACAGTCTCCTTGCTTTCAGCTTCATCCGTCGTCCGAAGTCCTTCATCATGCATGGCATCACCTTTCATCTCGTGGTTGCGTATCCGTCTACTTCTGTTAGAGCGTGATGGAAGCAAGAGGATTCATCCTGGTCGGTACCTGCGTCTATTGCTCTATTAAGTAAGCAAAAGGAGTGCTGGGTTGAAGATGAGAACGGACTGGCGCGATCACCTCGAAATCGCAAGACTATTAAAGAGACTTAATGAAGAAAATGAGATCGTTCTGTCTCAGTTGTGCGGCAACTATGCAGAATTGCCTACAGTTCAAGCGCCGAATCGCCACACCATTCGGGTGACGGCTCAGATTCATCAGTGCATCTATGAACTGACATGAAACAGCGGGGCGAAGGGCAGATGTTGGGTTGCAAACGATAGAATGAACCCCCTAGAATGCCGCCATGTTGCAGCTTGCCAGTGGTGAACGGATTCATCTCGTCGATCAGAAGGGGCGTCACTACGCGCTGACACTGAAGGCCGGGGAAATATATCAATTCAGTGGGCAGACTATCGCGCACGATGCGCTGATCGGACGCCCTGATGC
>JABMDE010000004.1:63190-64679 GCA_015904055.1 Nitrospira sp.
CAATTCAGTGGGCAGACTATCGCGCACGATGCGCTGATCGGACGCCCTGATGCGACTATGGTGACGTTGTCCCGAGGGAAGAAGATGTTAGCGCTTCGTCCGACGTTGGGGGACTATGTGCTTAAGATGCCACGTGGTGCGCAAGTGCTGTACCCAAAGGATCTTGCGCTGATCCCAATGTGGGCGGATGTCTATCCGGGGGCTCGAGTATTTGAGGCCGGGACCGGTTCAGGAGCGCTCACCATGGCGCTGTTGCGCGCGGTTGGGCCGAGAGGCGTGGTCGTGACCTACGACGTGCGGGAGGACTTTGCGCGCACTGCGCTGCTCAACATCGAACGTTATATGGGGCCTGTCCCCAATCTGGTGTCATTGCGCAAGAATGCCTATGAGGGCATTGAACTGCTTGAAGACGGCATCCCGTTCGATCGCGTGGTCCTCGATCTTCCGGAGCCATGGCAGGTGATTCCTCATGCAGCTAATGCGCTTCGGTCCGGCGGGATCTATGTGAGTTTTGTTCCTACAGTTCCCCAAGTTATGCAAACGGTTGAGGCACTCGAGCGGACGACAGTCTTTGCCATGGTGGAAACATTTGAGACGTTGCTGCGGACCTGGTCGGTCCAAGGTCGAAGTGTGCGGCCCGATCACCGCATGGTTGCCCATTCGGGCTTTCTCACGGTAGCAAGGAAAGTAGAACCGGGCTTGCTGACTGCAGGCCAGGAGCGGGAAATAGGCAACGAGACCTTCGACGCTGGGCTGGAGAGTGAAGAAAGGGGCTAACTGGAATGAAGCGGCTAGAAGGAAAAGTTGCCGTCATCACGGGGGGGAATGCTGGGATTGGAGAGGCGGTGGCCAAGCGTTTTGCCCTGGAAGGCGCGTCGGTGGTCGTCACTGGACGCCGCCAACAGGAATTGGACCGGGTGGTGAAGATCGTTCGGCAGAGCAATGGGAGAGCTCTGGCTGTTGCCGGTTCCGTGACGGATGAGGTGCATGCCCAGGACGTTGTCCGGAAAACCATCGACAGCTTCGGCCGGATTGACGTGTTGGTCAACAATGCCGGGATTGGCGACTTCGGCAAGCGACTGCATGAAATCGATGATGCAACATGGGACAAGATCTTCGACATCAATCTCACCGGCGTATTCCGAATGACGAGGGCCATTGTTCCTCAGATGCTGAAACAAGGATGCGGTTCCATTGTGAACATCTCATCTGTCGCTAGTGTGGTCGGTATTCCGGGGTTATCCGCCTATTCCGCCTCAAAAGGTGGTCTCGATGCGCTTACTCGAGCAGTTGCCATCGATTACGCCAAAGACGGGATTCGCTGCAACGTCGTGAATCCCGCTCTGATCGATACACCAATGGCGGCACCGCTTATGGCAAACCCGGAGATGCTTCAGTCAATTCTTGCACAGTATGCAATTCGTCGTGCGGGGACTCCCGAGGAGGTCGCCGGCATGGTGTTGTATCTGGCATCTGATGAAGCGATATG
>JABMDE010000004.1:64799-68945 GCA_015904055.1 Nitrospira sp.
AGTATGCAATTCGTCGTGCGGGGACTCCCGAGGAGGTCGCCGGCATGGTGTTGTATCTGGCATCTGATGAAGCGATATGGGTGACCGGTGGAACGTTCACGATCGATGGAGGGATGACCGTCTATAAGGGGTAGCTCAAAGCTTCCCTGTAGGGTGTGTGACATGAAGCAGATGGATATTGGCGCGCACACTCAGTTTTGTGGGGTTATCGGAAATCCTGTCGAGCATTCGCTCTCTCCAGCCATCCACAATGCGGCCTTTCAGGCGCTTGGCATTAACTGTGTATATCTGGCGTGGAAAGTGGGGATGATTGGAGAAGCGATCCAGGGCCTCCGCGCGTTGGGGAACTTTCGCGGTGCCAGTGTGACTATCCCGCACAAGGTATCTGCGGTCCCGTTTCTGGACGATCTGGAACCGACGGCGCAGCACATCGGCGCGATCAATACTATCGTGGCTGAGAACGGTCGGCTGATCGGCTACAATACCGACGCCACGGGTGCCTTGCGGGCGTTGCGTGAGGGCGGGGTCAAGCTCACGGGCCGGCGCATCGTCATGCTGGGATCAGGAGGTGCCGCGCGAGCTATCGCATTCGCCCTGGCGGCGGATTCCGGAGCAGACAAGTTGACCCTGCTCGGAGTCGATGACAAAGAACGTACGGCATTGGCCAGCGATCTTCGGTCCAAGTCGATTTCTCGACGACAGCGCTCTTGGCCGGACGGTACCTGACGCGCAGATCCTGATTCACTGCACTCCTGTCGGCATGTCTCCAAGAGTTGACGCGACCTGCGTACCGGCCTCGCTGTTTCACCCAGACCTTGCTGTTATGGACATTGTCTACAATCCAAGGGCAACGCGATTGCTCATGGAAGCCAAGGGCGCCGGGTGCAAGACGATTCCTGGCCTCGAAATGTTTCTCAACCAGGCGGTGACCCAGTTTGAACTGTGGACGAACAGGCCCGCTCCGGTTGACGTGATGCGTGCCGTGCTGGAGTCTCGCTTCCAATGAACGTCGTGCTCATCGGGTATCGTGGGACCGGGAAGAGCACCGTAGGGAAGATGGTGGCCTCGCGCCTTGGCCGAACCATGGTCTCGACGGATGCGGAGATTGTGAAGCGAGCCGGTCAGAGCATTCCTGAGATTGTCGCGCAGCATGGGTGGGACTATTTTCGTGATCTTGAATCTCAGGTTTGCCGGGATGTGGCGCACGAGGATGGACTGGTTATTGATACAGGGGGAGGTGCAATCCTTCGACCGGAAAATGTCGACAGGCTGAAAACTGCAGGCACCATTTTTTGGCTGACGGCCTCGGTGGAAACAATCATGAAACGCATCGGACGAGATACGCAACGTCCTTCACTGACGGGAACCAAGTCGTTCCTCGACGAAGTGCAGGATGTTTTGCGTGAGCGAACCCCGAAGTATGAGGCTGCGGCGGATCATGTCATTACAACCGATGGGCGGCCGATCGCGCAGATTGCAGACGAAATTCTTGCCCGGCTGTAGCCGGTGGGTACTGCCTTTGATAGCGGATCGTATTCTTGACAAGCCTTCGCATAACATGATTCATGTACCACACGTGCGCCCGTAGCTCAGTTGGATAGAGCGCCGGGCTTCGAACCCGTAGGTCGCAGGTTCAATTCCTGCCGGGCGACGACAGTCTTTGCCATGGTGGAAACATTTGAGACGCTGCTGCGGACCTGGTCGGTTCAAGGTCGAAGTGTGCGGCCCGATCATCGAATGGTCGCCCATTCCGGGTTCATTACGGTGGCTAGAAAAGTTGAGCCTGGGTTGCTGGATTCTGTAAATAAACAGGAGGCCGAGAGCCAAGGAATATCGGAGGAGGCGTCCGGTAATCGGGGAGAGGAGCATACCAGATGAGCCGGCTGGCAGGGAAAGTTGCGGTAGTGACCGGAGGCAATGGGGGAATCGGCGAAGCCATTGCCCAGACGTTTGTGCGAGAAGGGGCAGCGGTGGTGATCACCGGACGTCGCCAGGATGAGTTGGATCGTGTGGTCCATGAGATTACTCGGCGGAATGGCAAGGCGATCGCGGTTGCCGGTTCGGTCACGGACGAGCGCCATACACGGGCGGTTGTGAATGAGGCGATCCAGCGATTCGGCAGCCTGGATATCTTGATCAACAATGCCGGAGTTGGAGAGTTCGGCCGACGGCTCCATGAGCTTGACGATGAGACCTGGACTCGCGTGCTGGATGTCAACCTGACCGGCGTATTTCGCATGACGCGCGCGGTAGTCCCCGAAATGTTGAAACGGGGGCAGGGATCGATCGTCAACATTTCATCGATCGCGAGCCTGGTCGGTATCCCCTATCTTCCTGCATATGCTGCGTCCAAAGGCGCACTGGATGCGCTGACTCGCGCGGTCGCCATCGATTACGCCAAAGACGGCGTTCGTTGCAATGTGGTCAATCCCGGGCTGATCGCAACGCCAATGGCAGCGCCGCTCATGGCCAATCCGGACCAACTGAATCCGATTCTTGACCGCTACCCAATTCGCCGGCCCGGGAAACCTGAAGAGGTTGCGGATATGGTGTTGTACCTTGCTTCCGATGAAGCGAGGTGGGTGACGGGGGGGACATTCACGATCGATGGCGGGATGACAGTGTGGTGAGGGTGCTATCGTAATGGACATCAACGTTGAGACCAAGTTTTGCGGCATTATCGGTAATCCTGTCGAACATTCACTCTCCCCCGCGATCCACAATGCGGCGTTTCGAAGACTCGCTCTTAACTATGTGTATCTTGCCTGGAGGGTCGAATCGATCGGCGAGGCAGTCAGAGGGCTTCGCGCGCTTGGGAATTTTCGCGGTGCCAGCGTCACGATCCCGCATAAGGTATCGGCGGTACCGTTTCTTGACGAGATAGAACCGACGGCGAGGCATATCGGTGCAATCAACACCATCGTGGCCGAGAAGGGGCGGCTCATCGGACATAACACGGATGCCACAGGCGCTTTGCGAGCGCTGCGGGATGGCGGGGTTACACTCGCGGGACGGCGTATCGTCATGCTGGGATCCGGCGGCGCCGCGCGGGCCATTGCCTTTGCGTTGGCAGCAGAGTCGAAGGCCGCAGCGCTGATGTTGTTCGGAGTCGATGATAAAGAACGGGCGGCATTGGCGAGTGACCTCCGGTCGAAAACCGATTTGGTGGTTGAAGACTATTTTCTCGATGACAGCATTCTCCGCAGGGCGGTTCCTGACGCCCAGGTTCTGATTCACTGTACTCCTATCGGCATGTCTCCCAAGGTTGACGCGACGTGCGTGCCGACCTCGCTGCTTCACTCCGGTCTTGCCGTGATGGACATCGTCTATAATCCGCGGGAGACTCGACTGCTCAGAGATGCCAGGCGCGCCGGGTGCAAGACGATTCCTGGCCTGGAAATGTTTCTCAATCAGGCGGTCGCGCAGTTCGAACTGTGGACCACTCAGTCTGCGCCGGTCGACGAAATGCGTGCGGTGTTGGAGTCTCATTTTCAATGAATGTCGTGCTCATCGGGTATCGTGGAACCGGGAAGAGCACCGTCGGGAAAGTGGTCGCCTCGCGTCTTGGCCGCACTATGGTATCGACGGATGCGGAGATTGTGAAACGAGCCGGGCAGAGCATTCCTGAGATTGTTGCACAGCATGGGTGGGACTATTTTCGTGATCTTGAGTCTCAGGTCTGCCGGGATTTGGCGCATGGTGACGGACTGGTTATCGATACAGGGGGAGGGGCAATCCTTCGCCGGGAAAATGTCGACAGACTAAAAACCGCCGGTACCCTTTTCTGGCTGACGGCCTCGGTCGAAACGATCACGAAACGTATTGGACGAGATACGCAGCGTCCGTCATTGACGGGGACCAAGTCGTTTGTCGAGGAAGTGCAGGATGTCTTGCGTGAGCGCACGCCGAAGTATGAGGCTGCGGCTGATCATGTCATTGCAACCGATGGACGGCCGATCGCGCAGATCGCAGACGAAATCCTTGCCAGGCTGTAGCCGGTGAGTGCTGCCTGTGGTATCGGATCGTATTCTTGACAAGCCTTCTCATAACATGATTGATGTATTACACGTGCGCCCGTAGCTCAGTTGGATAGAGCGCCGGGCTTCGAACCCGTAGGTCGCAGGTTCAATTCCTGCCGGGCGCACC
>JABMDE010000004.1:69065-74008 GCA_015904055.1 Nitrospira sp.
ATCATCAAGAGTATTTTGTTCGAAATCCCTTCCAAGGCTACTGTCAGTTCGTCGTCGGTCCCAAGGTTGCAAAGTTCCGGCAGAAGTTTACCTCCCGGTTGAAAGCCTAGTCGTACTTCCTTATCGACCCCATCGTCCGGCCAGCATCGTCTGGATTTCAGTCAGAAGCGCAGGCTTCTGGAATAATTGGTGTGCCCGCATCAAGACCTCTGCATGCAGTGGACAGAAAGGCCATTCTGTCGCTGGATTGCCCTGTACCAGCGCGATGATCGACCCCTCCGGTTGGCCATTCGGAGTGTGAACGATGATCAGAGGGCTATTGGGGTCGAGCAGGCAGGTGTCTCCTGGCTGTAGACGCGGTTCTGCGGTGGGAGTTGTGAGGCGTACGCGTTGTTGGCCGTCTGAAAATGCTGTGTCGCCTTCACGAAGCGGACCGGTTGGGGCGAGCGAGTACAACACCAGAGGAGTACCCAGTATGACGGCGACCGCCAGCCCCATTGACCAGAGCGGAGGTTCGGTATGACCGGACTCGTTAGAGTGCAATGGTTCGCTCATTAGCGCAGTCGCCGAATTCCTCGAACGCTGTATGGTGCAGACTAGCACAACGACATTTAACATTTTTGTAACCGGCCGATAGCACCACCTTAATTCTTGTTTACTAATCTGGTCACAGTTGTAGATCAAGAACGGCGCATATCCTTATCTAGGGGGTGGTCGAATGAAGCGATGGCGGTTAGCAATGACAGCATGTGTGATCAGTTTCGGGTTGATGGTCCAGGCCAACCTGGCTCACGCCAGTGTTGAAGATCTCCTGTATGAGAAGGGGCAGATCACGAAAGAAGAATGGCTTAAGTTGAAAGCCGAGCATGAAAGAGATGATGCGATCATTGCAGAGAAAGCGGCGATCAAGAAATGGTTCGATAAGATCAGCATACGAGGCTATATCCAGGGCCGCTATAGCTATCTTCCCGGAGATAAATCCATACGGAGTGAGTACGATAACACCATTCGGGATAACACAGGATTCGCTTTCCGACGCGTGCGCCTCGTCATTTCTGGCGATGTGACCGATTGGTTGTCTTTCTATATTCAGCCGGAATTCGCAGGATCTGTTCCGGGCACGACCGGAGATCAGAGCAATCATTTCGTCCAGCTTCGAGACGCCTATGCCGATGTCTTCATGCCCGTGCCGTTTCTGTTCCTGGAGGAAAAGGAATTGCGGCTTCGCGTCGGGCAATCGAAGGTGCCGTTTGGATTCGAAAACCTTCAGTCCAGTCAAAATCGGCTGGCGTTTGACCGAAGCGACGGGATCAACAGTGCGGTGCAGGGTGAGCGCGATCTCGGACTGTTCATGTACTACACACCCAAAGAGACCAGAAAATTATTCAAAAAGCTGGTTGACTCCGGTCTCAAGGGATCCGGAGACTATGGCGTGTTGGGCATCGGGGTCTACAACGGCCAGACTATCAATATCACTGAACGGAATGACAATAAACACGTCGTTTTGCATGCCACCTATCCCATGGAATTGCCGTATGGGCAGATTATTCAGTTTGGTGTCGATGCCTACCGCGGGGCGTTCAATGTCGGGACTGTCTCAGGGACCGGCCTCCCGGCAGGGGCTCCCTTACGCGAAAATAACGGGAATATCCTCGACGAACGTGTCGGTGTGCATTTTGTGCTGTTCCCTCAGCCGATTGGTTTTCAAGCGGAGTGGAATTGGGGCAATGGTCCTCAGTTGAACGCGACCCAAACACGCGTGGAAGAGGGGAATGTCCAGGGCGGCTATGTTCAGGGAATGTATAAATGGGACGTGAATCAGCCGTGGTTAACCAGCGTGATCCCCTATGTCCGGTATCAAGAATACAGTGGCGGAAAGAAGCATCGGACCAATGCACCCTTTAATGTCGTCCGGGAATGGGAAATCGGGGCTGAGTGGCAATTCACTAAATCCTTAGAGTTCACGATCGCCTATGCCAGAAGCAGGCGCACCGATACGCAAACTGCACCCTATGCAATTCGAGAGGGGGATATTGTTCGTACGCAATTGCAGTGGAATTTTTAACGGTGATCGGTTGAACCGAAGGGATGAAACCTGCCTTTTTCACCGGTAGGCAGGGGAAAGTCCTGGAATCAGCCGGGCGTAACACCGATGTAACATTGGCGTAACGCTCTAGTAATAGGATGCGGTCATTCTTACGATGAGGGAATTGGGAAAGGAGTGCCAATGAACATATCAACTGCCAGGTCTAGTCTAGGTTGCATCGCCCTTCTCGGCGTTCTTGCTTCGGGACTCCCATCAGCCCATGCCGATGTCCCTATTACGCTGGATCCGGCTTTGAAGGGGTACATCAAGGTTAGCGGTGTATCCGGCAATCTCAATAGCATTGGCTCGGACACACTCAACAATCTGATGACGCTGTGGGCCGAAGGGTTTCGCAAGCAGTACCCGAATGTCAAAATTGTATCCGGCAATCTCAATAGCATTGGCTCGGACACACTCAACAATCTGATGACGCTGTGGGCCGAAGGGTTTCGCAAGCAGTACCCGAATGTCAAAATCCAGATCGAAGGAAAGGGGTCAAGCACCGCGCCTCCGGCTTTGATTGAAGGGACAGCGCAGCTTGGGCCGATGTCTCGCACGATGAAAAACACCGAGATCGATGCCTTCGAAAGAAAGTTTAGATACAAACCCACCGCAATTCCGGTCGCCATTGACGCGCTTGCCGTCTATGTCAATAAGGACAATCCTGTTCAAGGACTGACGATGGGCCAAGTCGATGCGATTTTTTCGAAGAGCCGTCGTGTCGGCTATAAGGAAAATATTCAGTCATGGAGTCAGACCGGTGTGGAGGGTGAACTGGGCGGCAATCCTATCAGTATCTATGGCCGGAACTCAGCCTCAGGCACGTACGGATTTTTTAAGGAACATGCCCTCAAGAACGGAGACTTCAAGGATGAAGTCAAGGAACAGCCCGGGTCCGCGTCTGTGGTCCAAAGTGTGAGCGAAGATCAAGCCGGTATTGGCTACAGCGGTATCGGGTATCTCACATCGAACGTGCGGGCCGTTCCGCTTGCTGAAAAAGAGGGTGCGCCGTTTAAGGAGGCGAGCCAACAAAATGCAGACAGTGGGGTCTATCCACTTTGGCGGCATCTCTATCTGTATGTGAATAAGGCGCCCAATAAACCGCTTGATCCGATCGTCAAAGAGTTCATCAAGTTCATCTACAGCAAAGAAGGACAACAAGTGGTGGTCAAGGATGGATTTTTCCCGTTGAACACCGGCACGATCGAGAAAGAACTGCCGAAGCTTGAATAGCGACGCTGATCACGTTCTGGGTCTCTCTCCCTCTGGGGGGGCGTATGACGATACGCCCCCCCAGTTGCCGTTGAAACGCTCGACGAGTGCCATGCGGCGTCGAGCCTTGGATCGGCTCGCCAAAATCATCGTCACGCTGGGTGGGACCGCAGTTATCCTGAGCATCATCGGCATGTTCGTGTTTTTGATCAAAGAAGTGGTTCCGCTGTTTCTTTCTCCTCACGGGGCGCAGAGCGGGTACTTCCCCGGCAATCCCGATCGAGGGGAGCCCTCGCAAGCCAGCCTCGTCGGGTTGGATGAATATCAAGAGATCATCTATCTGCTTCGTGGCGGGGCGCAGCGGCACGTTCGTTTTTTTAATGCGCAATCCGGCGCGCCTATCGCCGTGGAACTTTCAGCAGGTCTCGCCGATGTGCATGTCGTATCCATCGCTCGTGCCGCGGGGAGTGGGCATCGATTCGCTTTTGCAACGAGTGATGGTCGCCTGATTCCGGTGACGCTCGAATTTACGGCCGGTTTCGATCAAGGGGAACGCCGCGTTACGCCGACGATTGCGCTTGGAGCTCCGATGCAGGTGACCCCCGCCACCGAGCGCATCCTTCGCCTGGCCTATCAGCCGACGGATCAAGGGCCACTGACAGCGGCCCTTACGGATCAAGGGCATCTCTGGTACACCGCTGGGGCATCGGACTCTTCACCCGTTGCGCTCACGAATCACGGGAATGAACCCGTGACATCGTTCATCTTTGATAGCCGGGGCGAAACGCTGTCGGTTGGCACGGTTAGCGGGAAGCTGTATCGCTACGAGCTACGAGAGGGCATGCAGCCTAGCCTCTCCGAAACTATCTCGGTCGCTCCGGCCGGCACCGCAATCACTGCGCTGTCTTATTTGATAGGAGACCGGTCACTGGTGATCGGCAGTGGCGCAGGTGAGGTGTCAATATGGATGCCGGTGCGTGAGGCTCAAGAAAGCCCGGTGACACGCTTTCGCCTGATCCGTCGACTGGACTCACATCCTGCTTCCGTGACGGGAATTTCCCCATCGCTTCGCAACAAGGGATTCATCACCGGCGACGCGCACGGCAATCTGTTTGTCCACTACGCGACGTCTTCGCAGACGGTGTTGAAATTGCCGGGCAACGGTCAGGCAATTCATGCCCTCGCGTTTTCTCCCAAGGCCGATGGCGCGGTGATTTTTTCCGATCAGGGGGAACTGCGGACCTATGCCATTCGTAATCCCCATCCGGAGACGACGGGTGCGACGTTGCTCGCTCCTGTGTGGTATGAGGGCTACGACAGGCCGGAGCATGTCTGGCAATCCTCTAGCGGCGCCGATGATTTCGAGGCGAAGTTCGGTCTTATGCCGCTGATTTTCGGTACGCTTAAGGGAACCTTCTATGCCATGTTGATCGCAGTGCCGCTGGCCCTCTTAGGCGCCATCTATACCGCGATGTTCATGTCCCCGCATCTTCGTGCCAAAATCAAGCCGACCATCGAGATTATGGCGGCACTCCCTACCGTCATTCTTGGTTTTTTGGCCGGTTTGTGGATCGCTCCGATGCTTGAACGGATCTTCCCCGCGATGGTGGGGATGACGGTAGCCGTACCAGCCAGTGTCATTGTC
>JABMDE010000004.1:74128-85371 GCA_015904055.1 Nitrospira sp.
GCAACGGTTGCGCACAAAATATAGCCAGTATTGATGCGTACTCCATTCAAACAGATGCTCGCGACCGGGAATGTCTTCATTTGGGGCTGTGCCGCCGGCGTATCGTTGTCGCTGCTCATGGTGTTTGGGTTGTTGCTGCTGATCATGATCAACGGGTTGGGGTACTTTTGGATTTCGGACATCGTCGACCTCACCCTCAAAGACGGGCAGCATGTCATGGGGCAGTTGGCGGGCCGCGAAGTCATTCCGCGTTCGATCACGCCGGATCGGCCTGAAGGGAAAGGCCGTGTTCGAGTCAAGATCGGCAATCGCGACTTGTCCGGACTCGATTTCAAATGGGTCAACGACGATCAAATTGTGTCGCAGGCCTCCCCGGCCGATGTTGTTTTATTGGAGCGTCGTGAATGGGGCAACATGTATGCCAGGATCCAGGCGGTCTATAGCGGGGAGAAGCTCCTGGCGGAAGGGAATGAAGCAGGCTGGACGGCGTTGGGGCCATTAATCAGCAGCGCGGACGATCTCCATAGGCAGATCAAGCAGATCGAGCAATTCGAGATCGGCGCCATCAATGCGGATATCGAGCGGTTGAGGCTGAAGATCCGTGCCGCCGAAATAGAGCACCCTGCCGCGCCCGTTTCGCCTGAAGTGAAGGTGCAGGTTGAGGACACCGAAACCCGGTATCGTCAAAAAACAGCAGAATTGGAAGCCTTGCGCGTGCGATTCGATGAATACTCCGTCGTCATGGTGGATGCGAATGGGCGGGAAAAGCAGATCGCGGTCGGGCAGATCGTTCGCGCCTTGCGCCCAAACGAAATGGGTGTGTGGCAGAAAAGCTGGATCTATCTTGTGAACGTATGGGCGGCCCTCAGTACTGAGCCGCGAGAAGCCAATACCGAGGGCGGCATTTTCCCGGCCATTTTTGGGACCGTACTGATGGTCATCGTCATGAGTCTCGCGGTTGTTCCATTCGGCGTGCTTGCCGCGCTGTATCTTCGTGAATATGCCCGGCAAGGGGCGATGGTTCGCCTGGTAAGAATTGCTGTCAATAATCTCGCCGGCGTACCCTCCATCGTATTTGGTGTCTTCGGGTTGGGGTTTTTTATTTATGCGATTGGTGGAACTCTCGATACGTTGTTTTTCCCGGAGCGGCTTCCGACGCCGACATTCGGGACCGGCGGAATTCTCTGGGCCTCGTTGACGCTGGCCCTGCTCACGGTTCCGGTCGTCATTGTCTCGACCGAAGAGGGTCTGGCGGCCGTGCCGCGTGAGTTTCGGGAAGGATCGTTGGCGCTTGGCGCAACCAAGTTGGAAACGATGCTCAAAGTCGTGATACCCTCTGCGCTACCAGGCATTCTGACCGGATTGATTTTGGCGATGGCCCGCGCTGCGGGCGAGGTGGCGCCGCTCATGCTAACGGGAGTGGTGAAGTTGGCGCCCGCGCTTCCCCTGGACGGCTCCTGGCCATTTTTTCACTTCGATCGAAAGTTTATGCATCTGGGGTTCCATATTTACGATGTCGGCTTTCAGTCTCCCAATGTAGAAGCGGCCAAGCCGATGGTCTATATCACGACGTTGGTCCTTATTACGGTCGTGATTCTTTTGAATTTAACCGCGATCGTGCTTCGTAATCACCTGCGTAAGAAGTACGCCGGTTCAGTGTTATAGGAGATCTCATGTATCCGTCTCCCTTGTCGGCACACGAGCCATCCTCAGCGCCGACAGTCCATTCACAAGTGCCGGATGTGCCGAACCGGCATGCGCAGCCGCCTGACAAGCATGCCGACATGCAAGAGGCCAAGCTCAGCTTGAATCAGATCAATTTCTATTATGGCGCGCACCAGTCGCTCTTCAACATCAATGCGCAGATCATCAAGAATCAGGTCACGTCGTTCATCGGGCCGTCCGGCTGTGGGAAATCTACCTTGCTGCGCTGCCTCAATCGTCTGAACGATCTGATTGAAGGGGCTCGTTTGGAAGGAACCGTCCTGATCGACGGGGTCAATATTCTAGGCCCCGATGTGGATGTGACCGATCTGAGAAAACGCGTCGGGATGGTATTCCAGAAGTCGAACCCGTTTCCCAAGTCGATCTACGAGAACGTGGCCTATGGGCCGCGCCTTCATGGCATGCGGCAGCGCAATCAGCTGGATCAAATTGTTGAGCAGGGGCTCAAAGGCGCGGGATTGTGGGATGAAGTGAAGGATCGTCTTCATGCCAGTGCGTTCGGTCTGTCAGGAGGTCAGCAACAGCGGCTGTGTATTGCCCGTGCACTCGCGGTCAAGCCGGATGTCTTGCTGATGGACGAGCCCTGCTCGGCGTTAGATCCTGTGGCGACCGCGAAGATTGAAGAATTGCTTTTTTCCTTGAAGCAAGATCTGACGGTCATTATTGTGACACATAATATGCAGCAGGCGGCGCGGGTCTCCGATTGGACGGCCTTCATGTATCTCGGTGAACTGGTGGAATTCGGTCTTACGAAACAGATGTTCACCACGCCCGCCAAAAAACAGACGGAAGACTATATTACCGGACGATTCGGATAGATACGATGCCGCACCGCCATTTAGATGAAGAACTCGCCGAGTTGAAGACCAAGCTTGTGCACATGGCCAGCCTGGCTGAAGACCAGATTGATAAGGCCCTGGCTGCACTGGTGAAGCGCGATTCGGCTTTGGCCTGTCGTGTCATTGAACAGGACCATAAGGTGAACGCGCTGGATGTGGAGATCGACGAAGATTGCATCCGGTTGCTGGCCCTGCATCAGCCCGCTGCAAGGGATTTGCGGTTGGTGACGACGGGGATGAAGATTTCCACCGAACTCGAGCGTATCAGCGACCTGGCCGAAAATGTCTGCGAGCGGACGATTGAGTTAAACGAAGAGCCGCAACTCAAACCCTACATCGACATCCCGCGGATGGGGAACTTAGCTCGGATTATGGTGAAGGAAAGTATTGATGCCTTCGTCAAAGACGACTCGGCATTAGCCCGCAAGGTACTCGCCCATGATGATCTCGTGGATGAACTGATGGAGCAGATATTCCGTGAGCTATTGTCATTTATGATCGAGGACCCGCATACGATCTCACGCGCGATCCGCTTGAGTTTCATCGCCAAGTACATTGAGCGAGTGGCCGATCATGCCACGAACATCGCCGAATTGGTGGTCTACCTCGTTGAAGGTAAGATCATCCGCCATACCTCGCCTCCCGTATCCTCATAGCGTGCATTCGACTTTCCGTTATTGACGAAGGGATCTGCTGCAATCGTCGTGGCACTGCGAGCTGCGACGGAGCGATCCGGCGTTCTATTCCTCCTGTTTGTAGTCCATTCCTGAACAGACTCGGATGGTCTCGTGGCAAGGCTTCCAAACAGATTTGTGTTGGTGGCCATAAGTGACGGGTATTATTCAGAAGTTCTTTGAGGCCGTACTGACCCAAGCATGGCTCGTATATTGCTCCAGGTGAAGTAGCGCGAGCATTCCCCACCAGCAGTCCGCATGACAGTTAATCTGTCCAGATTTTCCCGCTACAGGGCGTGATCGTTTCTGTTTCCGTCAATAGGCGTGGACATCCTCTCGGGCGAGGCCGATTATGCGCTTCTTTTCTTTCCAGTTTCTGACCCTGAGTCTCCTGTTGACCGGGCTGGGCTCTTCTCTGGGCTGGGCAGAGCCTGTGATGATTGCAATGGTCGGGTCTCGATCGAATGTGGCCGAGACAGATGGGACCGAGAGGGGCGTTTCGTATGAGGAACAACGGAATGCCATCACACTCATTCGAGTGGGCCCCAGAGTCGGCGTGAGTGGCAAATCTCCGTTTGGCAAAGACCAAATTGAAGACTTCCAGCAGTATGATGTTGCCGCAGTGTCGGGTCTTCCGTTGGGATGGCGGGACCCTTTGACCGGGATGAAGCTCGATATGCGGTTGCATAGTTCTGCCGGGCAACTCGTATCGCTGGGCGATACGGCCTTCATGGTCACGGTGGTTCCGTGCCTTACCCTCAGTACTCCCAATGAGGCGGTCTCGATGGATATTGGCGCCGGTGCCGGATTATTCAGCAGATATAAGTTCGGTGCGCAGGACTTCGGGGGACCGGCGCAAATTGTCGGCACCATCGGTCTTGGAATGAATCTGATCAGTGACTTCTATACGGGGTACCGGTTTCAACATTTCTCCGATGCCACGATATATGGTTCAAAATCACTCGGCGTTGACATTCATCTATTCGAGCTCAATTACCGGTTCTGATCCGGCTATCAATGCAAACTGGTTGGAGTGTCTGCGTGCCCTAATCCATCTCATGAAAGCAACGACAGATGGCGTCACAAGCGACAGGTTCTTCTTCGTATTCAGCTCCCCCTCGTTTGAAATGACTTTTCCCCTGTGTTAGCATCCGCGGCATGGGTGTCACTGCCTCGGTCAAGCGGCGCGAAGCCCGCCAGGCCCCTTCTCCGCCTTCTCATCTTCAGCGCGAAGTGATTGGCGTAGTCTTGATTGCAATCAGCCTGCTCATGCTGCTGAGCCTCCTCTCGTTCGTACCGGGTGAGGCGCAAACTGTCGCAGCGGGGGATCCAGCGTCCAGACCACCACGCAATCTCATCGGTTCCTTCGGCGCTCTCTTAGCTGGAGGACTATTTTATTTGATCGGTGGGGCGGCCTATCTGTTTCCGATCTTGTTGGGCCGGCTGGGAATACGCTGTTTTTCGCAGAGTCCCGCCAGTATCCGCATCAGAACAGCCGGGAGTTCTCTGGCAGCCGTTTTTTTTCTGAGCGCATTTCTTCACCTTGAAACGACAGCCATCCCGACATTGGCGAGTGGAATGATTTCTCGTGGCATGCCGGGCGGAGCCGTCGGTCAATTGGTTGGAGATGGGCTTCGGGCTGTGTTTGCCGGCACCGGCGCGCACATTCTTATCATTGCAGGATTTCTCGTCTCACTCTTGTTCACCACGCCGTTATCGATCGGGGAGGCGGTTCGCCGAATTCCTCAACGTTGGGCAGGGCTCCGGGAACGGTTGGCCGCGGCGATTCCGGAGCGGGTGGCGGAGGAACCGGAAGCGAGTCGTAATCGCAGTGAACCCGCGAAGAGATCAAAACGGATTCAGGCCGGTATGGATGTGGATCCGAGCGCTGAGCCGGAAGAAGAGAGAGAGCCGCTTGTTGTGTCAGCACCGCCCGTTATTCAGCAGACGGTCATGCCTCCGTCCGTTGCGGTGGAGGAAGAAGAGCTTGAACCGGAAATTGTGGCGACACCGGTCGAGGCCGGTGACTATCGCTTGCCTGATCCCGAATCCATCCTGGGGGATCCCTCTGGCCCCATAAGCCGCATGGACGATGAGGAACTGAAGGCCCAATCGGAAGTCCTGGCAAAGGCGCTGGCCAGTTTTGGCATCGACGGCAGGGTGACAGAGGTGCGACCGGGGCCGGTGGTGACGATGTATGAATTTGAACCGGCGCCCGGCACGAAAGTGGCGCGCATCGTCAGTCTTGCCGACGATCTGGCGCTGGCACTCAAAGCCGTAAGTCTCCGCATCGTTGCGCCGTTGCCTGGCAAGTCGGTGGTGGGTATCGAGGTGCCGAATCGATCTCGTGAAACGGTGTCTCTTAAGGAAGTCTTGATGAGCGAGACCTTCACGCGGGCTCGATCGAGACTCACCTTGGCATTGGGGAAAGATATTTTCGGCGCACCGGTCACCGCGGATCTCAAAACCATGCCGCATCTTCTCGTTGCCGGTGCGACCGGAGCCGGCAAGAGCGTCAGCCTGAATACGATGCTGTTAAGTATTCTCTTCTCCGCAAAACCGAGTGAGGTCAAACTGTTACTCATTGACCCGAAGATGCTGGAATTTCAGTCGTATGAGGGCATTCCCCATCTCTTGCGGCCTGTGATCACCGATCCCAAGTCAGCGGCCAAGGGGTTGGGGTGGGTCGTGGCCGAGATGGAACGACGGTACAAGCTCTTGGCCGAGGCCGGTGTGCGGAATATTGATTCGTATAATCGAAAAGTTTCCGGTTTGCATGAGGCGTTCGCTGATCGGACTGTGCCGCCCGTCGAGCAGCAGGAACTGCCGATGCAGTTTCTTTCAGAAGAGCAACGGCTGTCTGCCGGTGAGACGGCGATTGCTGAGGGCGAGGTTGGTTGCATGCGGCCTACCCCGACGCCACCGGAGCCGCTGCCGTATATCGTGGTGATGATTGATGAATTGGCGGATTTGATGATGGTGGCTCCCAAGGACGTGGAAGACAAAATTGCACGGCTTGCACAGATGGCACGGGCATCTGGCATCCATCTCGTGCTGGCCACACAGCGGCCGTCCGTTGACGTACTGACCGGATTGATCAAGGCCAATTTCCCCGCGCGTATTGCATTCCAGGTATCTTCCAAGACCGACTCGCGGACGATTTTGGATGCCAATGGCGCGGAAGCGCTACTTGGCCGAGGCGATATGCTGTATCTGGCCTCCGGGACCGGACGGCTTGCGCGGTTGCATGGGTCTTTCGTGTCGGATGACGATGTGAGTGCTGTCGTCGATTTTGTCAAGAAACAGGCGCTGCCGACGTATAATCAGGAGCTGCAATCGCTTCAATCAGAAGAGGCGGCCAAGGAAGCGGAAAAAGATGAGGTGTATGAACAGGCCAAAGATCTGGTGCTGACGACCGGGCAAGCGTCGGCCTCGCTGATTCAGCGCCGGTTACGCGTCGGTTACCCGCGAGCCGCCCGTATGATTGAACAGATGGAGACCGAGGGGATTGTCGGTGCGGCGGGGCGGGATGGACGCCGTGAAGTGCTGGGCCGGCGTGGGCCGGTCGGGGCTGCGGAAGTATGAATCGCTATTGGTGTGTCATCCTGTGCAGCCTGCTGATGAGTTCTCCGGCCATAGGAGCCGATGGCCCGCCCGATGACAAGGCGTTTCAGGAAGTCCGTGAGGTCGTGAAGCAGATTCAGGCGCGATATGAAAAAACCAAAGATCTCCAAGCGGACTTCGTCCAGAAGACGAGGATAGAAGGGTTCGAGCGTCCGGTGATCTCGTCCGGCAAGGTGTATCTCAAGAAGCCGGGCCGGCTACGGTGGGACTATATCGATCCCGCGCACGAAGAAATCTATGTAAATGGGGACGATGTCAGGGTCTACGTACCGGAGCACAAACAGGTATTGGTCGGAAAATTGACACAGATGGCGGCATCCCAGGCACCATTGGAGCTTCTACAGGGGGCAGCGAGTTTGGACCAATCGTTCGATGTCGAACCGACGACAGGGAACGGACGGGGAACCGGTGGAGTTCGGCTGATCACGTTGTTTCCTAAGTCCAAGGAGCATGAGCCATCGAGGAATCTTCAACGGATCGTCGTGGAAGTATTCCCCAAGACGTATTTTCTTCGCACCGTGTCGTTGTACGAGATCAGCGGCAATGTGGCCACGTTTGAGTTTTCCGGGTTGAAGCCGAATGCCGGATTGGGGAACGAGGTGTTCGATTTCAAAGCCCCGCCAGGCGTCGAAGTTGTCAAGGCTCCAGTGTTGAATGGACCGTAAGCCTAGGACGACATGGGGACGTCAATGGTCAAGCGTCAAACGATGGGGAAAGAGACAAATTCCTCACGATTGACGGTTGACGAATGACGGTTGACCCATTGTCTCAAGGAGTGATGTGAGATATGACGGGGCAAGCAGGTGTTGTGGCAGAAGCAGTCGAGCGGGCAGTGGCAGGATTGGACATTGAACGCCTTCGCCGTGAGTATTGGGATCAGAATGAGTTTCTGGTCATTAAGCAGTTTCTGCCGAGAGCATTCGTCGAGGATACGCTGGTGCCCCAGGCTCAGGGAGTCAAGGGAGAGCTCAATCGGAACTATATCCCGGGCCATAAAAAGGGAGGCAGCGTCAGCTATTATACGGTGCAGGAAAAGGCTCCCCGGTTTCTAGATCTCTACCGGTCGGACTCCTTCAAGTCGTTTTTGAGTGGGCTCGTCGACGCGAAGCTCACGTTCTGTCCGGATGACGATCCACATTCGTGTGCACTCTATTACTATACCGAGCCAGGCGACCACATCGGGTTTCATTACGATACGTCGTATTACAAAGGGGCGCGCTACACGATCTTGATGGGGCTGGTCGACCGATCGACGCACTGCAAGTTGGTGTGTGAACTTTTTAAGGACGACCCATCGAAACAGCCGCGCCATCTTGAACTGGTGACCGAGCCCGGCGATATGGTGATTTTCAACGGCGATAAGCTGTGGCATGCCGTTACGCCATTAGCAGAGGGAGAGGAGCGGATCTCCCTGACAATGGAATACGTGACGAATCCAGACATGAATCCCGTCAAGCGGCTCTATTCAAATCTCAAAGACTCCATCGGGTACTTCGGTCTCAAAGCAGTCTTCAAACGTGCGTTCTCCGGTTCAAAGCAATCCAGATAGACGTGACCCAGTAAGATTGTCGGAAGAGCAAGGCATCGGTTAAGGCCGAGTGGGGATGAGTCTGACCCTTGATCGGGCGCAGCCGTAACTGTGCCATGCTTTCTGAGGCAGGGTTTGTGAAGGCGTGCCTCCCCGCACCTTCTCTCCCATAAGGTCGAACGCAACTCTCTATCGCTGGCGAGGAACGGTTGAGGAGGAAAGACGCTACTGGTGTAGGTGTTTCATCGCAGCTGCGCAGAGAATGATGAAAAATCCCATCCAGAGGGCGGCACGTTGGAACGGGATGGCTTCATAGGACTCTCCTTCATCGGTCTCGTCGTCTGACTTGAAAATAACGGTGTACAGAAACAATGTCAGGAGGCCCAGTACGAGAAGCAGCTTGATCATCAAAACCATGAGGTATTTGGCATGGTGCGGTATGCCGACGCCGGTCTGCGAGGTGACGACCTGATTGACATAATGGAGGTTGACGCCGCCGGTGAACAGCAAGATGAGCAAGAGGATGCCGGCGACTTTCTTATAGTGCTGGTAGAACGCATCGGTAATGGGCTTGATCTGATCTTTTGCGACGGCCTGTTTCAGGCCGGGCGTGACCGCCATGACAA
Organism: Nitrospira sp.; assembly: GCA_015904055.1. The sequence continues at coordinate 83,145 of JABMDE010000004.1, forward strand.
GAAAGGCCAACCCGCCGATCCAAATGACGGCCGAGAGCAGATGAAACCAATGGTTGATGATTGGAATCAGCTGGTTGAGATCGATGACAATACTTTGCAGAGCGTCCATTACTAGTGCCGTGACACGTGAAAGGTACAAGGTGAAACGTCAGGGAGAAGCAAAGAATCGGGAAGCCGGAACGTGTTACGTCTCACGTGTTACGTTTCACGATCGAATTTAAAGACCGGAGCGTCGTTGCCGAATCGCTTCTTGCGGAGTTCCTCCATCAACTCGATGGTAATGAGCGGGACGTTGTGCTCGCGGGCGTGCTTCTCGACCCCTTTTTTTACCATGGCGCGAAGGAAGTAGGGGATGCGGCTGAGGCGGAGCGTTGACGCGTCATCCCAGGGCACATCGGATTCTTCCGGCGTATTGAAGGCCACCTTGATCTTTTCGCCACCTTTCGGTGTGTAGAGACACCACTGGTCTTCGTCCAGCCAGTCTCCGTGGTCGACATAGGGACGGGCACGGCAGCCTCCGCAGATATCGGTGTATTCGCAATCGCCGCATTTGCCTTTGAGCTGGGGATACCGGAACTGATCATGCCACGAACATCGCCGAATTGGTGGTGTACCTCGTTGAAGGCAAGATTATCCGCCATACCTCGCCTCCCGTATCTTCGTAGCCTGTAGCCGACTTCCCATTACTGACGAAGGCATCTGCTGCAATCATCACTGCTCTGCGAGCCGCGGTGGAGCCGATCCGGCGTATTATTCCTTCCGTTCGCAGTGCATTCCTGAACAAACTTTGGTTGTCTCGTGGCAAGGCTTCCAAGCCAATTTGTGTTGGTGGCCGTAAGCGACGGGTATTGTTCAGAAGTTCTTTGTGGTCTCACTGAGCGAAGCGTGGCTCGCATATTGCTCAAAGCTTAGTAGAGCGAGCATTCCCCACCAGCAGTTCACATGACGGTTGAGCCGTTCCGATTTCTCCCGCTACAGGGCGTGGTCGTTCCTGTTTCCGCCAATAGGCATAGACATCGTCTCAGTTGAGGCCGATTATGCGGTTCTTTTTTCTCCAGTTTCTGGCCCTGAGTATCCTATTGACCGGGATGGGCTCTTCTTTGAGCTGGGCAGATCCGGTGATGATTGCAATGGTTGGATCTCGATCGAATGTGGCTGAGACCAATGGGACTGAAAGGGGCGTTTCGTATGAGGAGCAACGGAATGCCATCACGCTCATTCGCGTAGGTCCCAGAGTCGGCGTGAGCGGCAAATCTCCGTTTGGCAAAGATCAAATAGAAGACTTTCAGCAGTATGACCTTGCCGCAGTCTTTGGTCTTCCATTGGGATGGCGGGAACCGCTGACCGGCATGAAGCTCGATATGCGACTGCATAGTTCCGCCGGGCAACTCGTATCGCTGGGCGACACGGCCTTCATGGTCACGGTAGTCCCGTGCCTTACCCTCAGCACTCCAAACGAGGCCGTCTCTCTGGACATTGGCGCCGGCGCCGGATTGTTCAGTAGATATAAGTTCGGCGCGCAGGACTTCGGAGGACCGGCGCAAATTGTCGGCACCATAGGTTTTGGAATGAATCTGGTCAGTGATTTCTATACGGGGTACCGGTTTCAACATTTCTCCGATGCCACCATGTATGGTTCGAAATCACTCGGCGTCGATATTCATCTGTTCGAGTTCAATTACCGATTCTGAGCCGCGATCGATACAAACTGGCCGGAGCGTCTGATCACCCCGCCCTGTTCATTTGCATGAAGAATGGCAATCCATCATCCCTCCCATGCAAGCAACAACAGAAACCGGCATAATCGACAGGTTCTTCTTCGTACGCAGCCCCTCCTTGTTTGAAATGACTTTTCCCCTGTGTTAGCATCCGCGGTATGGGTGTCACTGCCTCGGTCAAGCGGCGCGAAGCCCGCCAGGCCCCTTCTCCGCCTTCTCATCTTCAGCGCGAAGTGATTGGCGTGGTCTTGATTGCGATCAGTTTGCTCATGCTGCTGAGCCTCCTTTCGTTTGTCCCGGGTGAGGCGCAAACTGTCGCAGCGGGGGATCCGGCGTCCAGACCGCCACGCAATCTCATTGGTTCCTTCGGCGCACTCTTGGCTGGAGGGTTATTTTATCTGATCGGCGGGGCAGCCTATCTGTTTCCGATCTTGCTGGGCCGTCTGGGAATACGTTGTTTCTCGCAGAGCCCCGCGAGTATCCGCATTAGGACGGCCGGGAGCTCCCTG
>JABMDE010000040.1:0-5079 GCA_015904055.1 Nitrospira sp.
CATGCAACGGGAACATTGCAACATCCGCACGCCACTGTTGAAGGTGCAGGACAGCATCTATCAACTGCTCAATAGTATGACCCTGCAAGATATGATGGGCGGCACGCCGCTGATTACGATTCAGTCGCCGTCAACACAAGGAGTCAACCGATGAAGCTTCCGATTTTCCTCGACAACCATTCGACCACCCCGATGGATCCACGGGTACTGGACGCGATGCTTCCGTATTTTGTCGAACGGTTCGGCAACGCCGCCAGCCGCAACCATGCCTTCGGCTGGGCCGCAGAAGAAGCGGTGGAGCTGGGCCGCAAGCAAATCGCCAAACTGATCAATGCCGATCCGAAAGAAATCGTATTTACCAGCGGCGCGACGGAATCGGACAACCTTGCGCTCAAAGGCGTCTTGGAGATGTATAAGGAAAAGGGCACCCACCTTATCACGTCATCCACGGAACACCGCGCTGTGCTCGACACAGCCAAGTCGCTCGAAGCCAAGGGCCTGGCAACGGTCACCTATCTGCAGGTCGATAAACATGGCATGGTCAACCCTGACGACGTGCGGAACGCAATCACGGACAAGACCGTCCTCATTTCCGTGATGCTGGCTAACAACGAAATCGGCACGATCAATCCGATCCGGGAGATCGGCAAGATCGCGAAGGAAAAAGGCGTGTTGTTTCATTGCGACGCCACGCAGGGCGTCGGGAAAATTCCCGTCGACGTGCAGGCCATGGGTATCGACCTCATGTCGTTCTCGGCCCACAAACTGTACGGCCCCAAGGGAGTGGGCGCGCTCTATGTGCGGAAAAAGAGTCCCCGGGTCCGGCTCGTCGCCCAAGTGGACGGCGGCGGGCATGAACGCGGCATGCGCTCCGGCACCCTGCCGGTGCCGTTGATCGTCGGGTTCGGCAAGGCCTGCGAATTGTGCGAACAGGAAATGGCGACGGAAACGGCGCGCCTGACCACGATGCGCAATCGGCTCGAAACGGCCATTATGGCGGGATTGGAAGAAAGTTATCTGAACGGCCACCCCACCAACCGGCTGCCGGGCAATCTCAACATCTCCTTTGCCTATGTTGAAGGCGAATCGTTGCTGATGGGGATGAAAGACATCGCGCTGTCGTCCGGATCGGCCTGCACCTCGGCCACACTGGAACCGTCATATGTCTTGCGCGCACTCGGCGTTGGGGTGGAACTTGCCCACTCGTCGATCCGTTTTGGCCTGGGCCGGTTCAACACCGAAGAAGAGATTGACTACACGATCAAGAAGGTTATTGAGATTGTGACCAAATTGCGGGAAATGTCTCCACTCTATGAGATGGCTAAAGAAGGCGTCGATCTGAAGTCGGTTCAATGGGCAGCCCACTGAACTGACACGACGCGATATACAAGGAGGACGTCATGGCATACAGCGATAAAGTCGTTGATCATTTTAATAACCCCCGTAACATGGGGAGTTTCAAAAAGGACGAAGACGGCGTCGGTACCGGCATGGTCGGCGCGCCGGAATGCGGCGATGTGATGAAGCTGCAGATCAAGGTGCAAGACGATATGATTGTCGACGCCAAGTTTAAGACCTTCGGCTGCGGGTCTGCCATCGCCAGTTCCAGCTTGGCCACCGAATGGCTCAAGGGCAAAACGATCGAGGAGGCCCAGAAGATCAAGAATACCGACATCGTGCAGGAATTGAATCTCCCGCCGGTGAAGATCCACTGTTCTGTGCTGGCGGAAGACGCCATCAAGGCCGCGCTGGCGGACTATCAGAAAAAGGCTGACAAGACAGAAACAGCCCGATAACCCCGTCGCAGAGACAACGAGCAGAGGTAAAGGGAAGGAGCGCGCCCATGGATACACCGGAAACGACGACAACGCCCGAGCCGGTCGTCACCTTGAGCGAATCGGCATTGAAAGAAGTAAAGAGTTGTTCACCACCTATGTCGACGGCCAGACCGGTGTCGACATTCACATTCTGCAAGGGGAGCGCGAGTTGGTGAAGGACAACCGCAGCCTTGCCCGCTTCCGCCTGAAAGTGCCTCCGCTCCCGGCCGGTGTACCGCGGATCGAGGTGACCTTCCTGCTCGACGCGAATGGAATTCTGAACGTCACGGCCAGCGACATGCGAACCGGCCAAAGCCAATCGATCGACGTCAAACCGTCGTATGGTCTATCGGACCACGAAGTGGAGCAGATGATCGAGGACTCGTTTAAGTTTGCACAGGAGGACGTCACCGCCCGCAAGCTGATCGAAGCAAGGCTCGATGCCGAAGCCTTGATCGTAACGACTGAAAAATCTCTCTCGGAAGGCGCCCGACTCGTCGCCCAGGGCATGCTTGCTGCCATTCGCGAAGCCCTGACGGCTTTGACGGCGGCAAAAGACGGCACCGATCCCAAAACGATCCGCGCGCGCATGGCTGACCTCGAGCAGACGGCCAAGCCGCTGTCGGTCGCCCTGCTGGACGATTCACTCAAACGAAGCCTGCAGGGAAAGAAAGTCACGGAAGTGACGTGAGCAAAAAGCTAATAGCTGTATAGTGTATGGCTCCTAGCACGAACAGGATCAATTTCCTGGTCACTGCCATACGCTATATGCACTACGCTCAGGGAGGATTGTGATGGATCTGAAGTGGCAGGATGCGGAAGAAATCGCGATTCGTCTGGTCGAGGAACATCCGGAAACCGATCCGCTCACCGTTCGGTTCACGGATATGCATGCCTGGGTCGTTGCTTTGCCGGAATTCAAGGACGACCCAAAGAAGTCGAACGAAAAAATCCTCGAAACAATCCAGATGGCCTGGCATGAAGAATACCAGGACTCAAAATCCTGACTACGGATAAATAATCAACGGCCACCCTCCCCAACCGGCGGCCCTTCCGGAATCTGATCCAGTTTATAGAAATCCGTGGGGTCAACCCGGCGGTGTGCCGCCTGTGTCGGCTCACTGCCTTTGGCGAATATTTCGACTGCCCCCTTCTGCCCTTCGCCGTCCTGTTCCGACTCCAGCAATCCTGTCGACGAGTCAACCTTCACAAAGGTGACGCCGTCTGGAATTTCAAACGGCACGACGGGAAGCTGATTCAAGGCCTCCTTCATAAACGCCATCCATATCGGCAGCGCTGCGCGAGCGCCCGTTTCACTCTCGCCGAGCGAACGACGATCGTCGAATCCCACATACACACCGGTCACCAAATTAGGAGCTCCGCCGATAAACCACGCGTTGATATAGTCGTTGGTCGTACCGGTCTTCCCTGCAATAGGACGATTAAGCGCTTTCGCAGCCTGACCCGTTCCCTTCTGCACCACATCTTCCATCATATTGGTGATGAGGTATGCCGTTTCTTTGGGAAGCACCTCTTGTACTTGAGGCTGAGCCGATTCGAGCGGATTGCCCGTACTGTCCGTCGCCACTTTGATGACATACGGCTCCACGCGGGTCCCCTGGTTCAGAAAAACCCCATACACCGACGTCAATTCCATCAGGCCCACTGACGACGACCCCAAGCCTAACGAAAGGTCGGCCGGCAACGGACTGACCATACCGACCGCGCGGGAAAACTCGATGACATTCTTGATCCCCACCTTATCGAGCAACCGCACCGTCGCAAGATTGTGCGAATGCGCCAGCGCATCACGCAAACTCACCATGCCGTGAAACTTCCGGCCATAGTTCTCCGGTTTCCACGTCTTGTCGTCCTCTTCCTGTTCGTAGACGACCGGCGCATCGAGAATCTGTGTGGCCGGACTCAAGCCTTGGCTCATCGCGGTCGCATAGATAAGCGGTTTGAACGCTGATCCCGGTTGCCGGTGCGCTTGTACGGCCCGGTTGTACTCGCTTCGTGAAAAATCATAGCCCCCGACCATTGCTCGAATTGCGCCGCTCTTTGGATCGATAGCGATCAGGCCTCCTTCGACGATCGGTGTCTGTTCAAGTGTCAATTGCATCCCCTCTCTGGAGACCTTTTTCACTCCGACCTCGACCACATCGCCGGGTTTGAGGGTCTGCTTGAGATTGGGATTCACCACGAAGTTGACAGTTGGATCAGGCCCCTTCAGCAGCCGCTTCGCCCACGCCATGTCGTCGAAAGCCAACTTGGCCGCAACCGATCCGATTTGCACCACATAAAAATCCTTCGCGACCCGTAACACGATGCCTTCTGCTATGTCGCCCGGCATGAGCGGCTTGTCTTCCGATGCACGCATCGAAGACTGGAGTGTGCTGAGATCCACAGTTCGCCGGGGCCCTCGCCATCCTTGCCGCTTATCGAGTTCACGGACTCCTGCTATGAACGCAGCCTCTGCGGCCTTTTGCATCGAAAGATTCAGAGTGGTGTGAATTTGCAGGCCGCCCTTATACACCATCGTTTCCCCGTATTTCGCCATCAGCAATTGGCGAACATGTTCAACGAAGTGCGGGGCAAGGTGCTCGCTGCCCGGTCGATGGAAATTGAGCGTCTCGGCGGCGGCGGCTTCGCGATCGGCTGCCGTGATAAAACCCGCCTCTTCCATCCGGAACAACACATGCTCTTGCCGCTTCTTCGCCCGATCGTACGCAGTAAACGGGGAGAATCGGCTGGGAGATTTTGGAAGTCCAGCGAGAAAAGCCGATTCCGCGAGAGTCAGGTCCGAAATCTTTTTGCCGAAATATGATTGGGCCGCCGAAGCCACACCATAAGATCCTTGCCCGAAGTAGATTTGATTCAGGTAGGTTTCAAGAATCTGCTCCTTCCCGGACACCGCTTCCATTTTATAGGCCAAGACTACCTCGCGAATCTTGCGCTCATAGGACCGCTCCGATGACAGAAACAACGATCTGGCCAACTGCTGCGTGATCGTGCTCGCCCCCTCGACCTTTTTCCCGCCATGGCGGATATTTGTCCAAGCCGCCCGCAACATTCCGATGTAATCCAAACCCGGATGTTCAAAGAATCGCGCATCTTCCGTCGCAATGACCGCCTGAGTAAGGGCCTTGGGAATTTCAGCAAGCGGGGTCAGAATACGGCGTTCGATGAAGAACTGGCCGATGGGTTGCCGATCGTCCGAGTACACGGTGGTCACCAGACTCGGTTGATAGTTCTGAAGCTG
>JABMDE010000040.1:5199-7585 GCA_015904055.1 Nitrospira sp.
GCTTGCCATATTTCCGGTCCGTCCTTCGAAGCCGGCATCTGAATCATGACTCGCGAAAGACTGTGGCGGCGACAGGTTGAGAGAATGGCGCCCGGATCATCGATGGCTTCCCGGTACCTCCAAATCCAAAGGCCGGACCGGCCTGACTGTCCGAGATCCGGTCGGTCGTGGACCAGGTCCACCTGTTCCAGAACCACCTGTGCCTCAGAGTCCTCTGTCGTGACGACCAAAGCCGCCACCCTTCGCAAATCCAGCGAGCGACCGAGTTCAACCAGCGGAATGGTCACATCGAACGTGCCGCGTACGGTCGCAAACCGTACATTGTCCTGCCGGATCGTGGAGGCCCAATCCTCCATGGCAAACGAGATACGCCCCAGGGCTTGTCCTCTGATCCTGATAGTCTTGTATGACAAGAGGTCCAACACCCCCCCGTTCGGCCTCAGTTCAATCCTCTGCCCACAGCGACCGCCGCCTGCCTCGGCAAACGTCATAGTGACCATGCTCTCCCCTTCCGGTCGCAACAGTTGCCCCCGACACATCCCAAAGACTTGCGAATGATCGAAGCCAGGCAGAAGATCGAGCAAGAGCGATGTCGGTCTGTCAGAGCTGGAAGGAGCAGAATCAGGGGGCCCCTTGATCGTCACACTTGGGGTCGTTTGCTCTCCCGTATAAGAAAGTTCAATGGAGTGAATGTCTGCAGGTATAGAGCCTGTCAGCGGGATTTCAATGGAATAGGCCGGCCCGGCAACAATCGCTCCCATCAACGTCCACAATACGCATCCCCGTGCAAGCGTCTGCCTGGCCCTGCGTACCCAAAGACACGTCCTATCCGAACACGCCACGCGTCTCTGAGATCGCTCATTAAAGATGATTCCCATTGTGTGCTGACCTGCGCTTCCCATTTGGACTCGGCTTGAGAATTGTATAAGTCATCGGTCCGGTTGTCCTTGAAAACCACAATTTTCTCATCTTCTGGATTCCAATGAATCTTCGGTATAACCCCGCTCATCAATCCCCAGTCGCCTGGAATCCAACATGCCAATCTCGGAAGCACGCTCCTCGATCCACCACCGCTCCTACCCACCACAGCCTCTTAGACCCTCTATGAGCAGAGTTATAGGCTTGTGCAAGAGAATATAGTTCGAGTATACTACCTAGTTTGCGCCTCACTAGCGGGCGTCTTTTTTGTCATCCAAGGAAGTACCGTTACTATGTCCACAGTACGTGCCCCTCATGACCGCCGTGACGACATTCGAAACATCGCCATTATCGCCCACGTCGACCACGGCAAGACCACATTGGTCGACGCTGTGCTCCGCCAAACCCATGTCCACAGAAAAATCGACGACATGGGCGAGCGGATCATGGATTCGATGGACCAGGAACGCGAACGCGGGATTACGATCCGCGCCAAAAACGCCAGCGTCATCTACAACGGAGTGAAGATCAACATCGTCGATACGCCGGGCCACGCCGACTTCGGCGGCGAAGTGGAACGTACGCTCCGGATGGTGGATGGGGTGTTGATTTTGGTCGATGCAAAAGAAGGCCCCATGCCGCAAACGACCTTTGTGTTGCGGAAGGCCTTGGCGCTCGGGCACAAAGCCATCGTGGTTATCAACAAGATCGACCGGCCGGACGCCATGATCGACGACGTCGTCAATCGCACGTTCGATCTCTTCGTCCATCTGGGCGCCACCGACGAACAGCTCGACTTTCCCATCGTCTATACCTCGGCCCTCAAAGGAATCGCCTCACTCGACGCGAACAAACCGGGAACCGCCATTGCGCCGTTGCTCGATACGGTTCTGGAAAAGATCCCGGCGCCGGCCATCAACGCCGACGCTCCGCTCCAAATTCTCGTCCTGGCCCTCGTGCAAGACTCCTATAAGGGCAAGATGGGGATCGGTAAGATTCAATCCGGTTCGATCGCCCGACGGCAAAACGTACTTGTGCTCGGCAAGAACGGCGAGCAGATTCCCGGCAAAGTCTCCGATCTCGCGGTGTATTCAGGTCTTGAACGAACCGATACCGAACAAGCTCAAGCGGGTGAAATCGTCGCTGTGGCCGGACTGGATCAGGTCAGCATCGGAGATACCATCGCCGACGCCGAGCAGCCACTCGCGCTGCCCCGCGTGACGATCGACGAACCGACGGTGCAGATGACCTTCTCCGTCAACAACAGCCCCTTTGCCGGCCGGGAAGGGAAATACCTCACCTCGCGCCACCTGCGCGAGCGCCTGTTCAGGGAACTCGAAACGAACGTGTCGCTCCGTGTGAGCGAAACCGACAGCGCCGACCGCTTTCTGGTCGCCGGGCGCGGCGAATTGCACCTCGGCGTGTTGATCGAACAGATGCGGCGGGAAGGCTACGAGTTGCAAGTGTC
>JABMDE010000041.1:0-8242 GCA_015904055.1 Nitrospira sp.
CTGCGAGATATCGTATCCCCGCCCAGAACTATCTGCAGCCATGTTGCCTACCTCCTTCGGTTAGATGAAATTGTGAACAACTACTACCCTATTTCAAAAGATATCGTACGGGCACCACCCGCTGAGAGACACTTCCAAACCGCACATTGATACTCGTCCGCTCACTACGAAACACCGCGGCGAGTATCTGACAAAATTCCATTTCGAGTCAAGAAAAATATCGCCATACATGGTTAGACAATATGATGCCACCACGACAAGGTTAAAAGCCTTTTAATTTCGCGGTGTATACTCTGGCATACAACGATTGGCAAGGCCGTACAGGACGGTACCGTACGGCGTCTTGGAGCACATAGGCCTACCAAATATTGGCAAAAATACCTACTTTCCCCGTCCCTCAATGCACATGATCGCCAGGAGGCGGCAGAATCTCCCCTTCGCGTTTGAGCTGCGCGATCTGCAACATCAACATCTCTAGATCGGCCCACCCAGCTCCGTCGCTCTCGGGGATCCATCTCGCCCGCAAATACCCGAACCGATCGAATAATAACTCCATGTGTTTTGGAGCAGTTCCCTCGCCGAATAAATCCGGCTTGCTGATTGTTCTCCGAAACAAAGCATAGCTGCGGACAATCTCACTTGCGCCTTGAGTCACCACCGGAAATCCCGTATCCCCCGTCATCGATGCCAGATCCTCCGGTGCGAGATCATTCATGGGAACGGCCAATACCGCGGTCTCACTCCCCTTTATCGCAGCGTACGCAGCACGCAATTGATTCATTCTCGCACGCGAGTCCGGCCACGAAAACAATACCAGCAGTACCGCCTGTTGCCGTCGAAAATCCTTCAGCGTTCCACTCGAACCATCGTGCGCCGAATAGGAAAAGTTCGGAGAGGCCATGAACGGCTGTCCGGGGAGAATACGGGGATTGATAATACGGGCCTGGTAACCGCGGGCATTCGCATGAAGAAAGTTCAAGACATCCCAGCGATCCTCTTCCGCAAATGTTCCGCCGAAGGCCGGCATGATCCCGTTGAACCGGCCATAGGTCAGCCAGTGGAAAAAATCGCCGGCTGTGTGCATGGCAGTGTGCGGTTCCGTCAAAAGATCGACCGGCTGCTTCGGCAATGTCTTGGCCAAAACCCCGTTTCCCTTGGCTTGAAATCCGTGACAAGGCACACAGTTGGCGGCAAACAGCCCCGCGCCGTTGGCAATGGAAATCGCATCGAACGGAACCGGTGTCTTCCGGTACGTTTCCGGATACGATTGAATACCAAGAGGGTATAGTATCAAGGGAAACGCGCAGACAATCAGGATTGATGGGACGACGATACGCGCCCCCCTCCCCCACTGCTTGACTCGTCCAACGATGATCATTCCGGCCGCCACGAAAAGAAACATGACCCCAGCCACGACAAGAGTCTGCACCAGCCAATCACTCCAGGTCGCGTCGATAGAGAACCGGAACGGATAGGGCCAATAGTCGATGACGTCGTGTTTGGCCGGAATGGTATTGGCCAACAAGGTGGCGACGAAGACCAACAGTGCTGCGACCGCCAATTCGACACGAAGCCATCTTCGAAGCGCGTACGTGCCGCCTTGAGCCGATGTTGAATCCCGGTCCAGTGAGGGGAGCCAGACAAAATGGGCACGCGCAGCGATCGCGAGGACGACCACAAGCAGCGTGACTTTCGCAATCAGAAGCCAGCCATACTTTGTCGCAAACAGTGCAGCATAATTCGTACTGACCATGCGATCTGCAACCAAGAGACCGGTCGCAACAATAACGACCATCACCGGCAGCGCAATGACTGAAAATCGCTTGACCGGCCTGACATCCGATGCGTTCGCAGCGTGAGTGGAGGAATTCCCGCTGGCGGCAACTAGTACGGCGAGGACGCCGGGTAATGCGCCGAACCAGACGCTGGCCAAAATGAGATGCACTGTATACGGCAAGATGGCGAGAATGGACTGTTCTTCAGCGGCAGGGTGGCTGGCAAACGACCCTACGGCTAACGTGAGCGCAGCAGCCGACGCGCATGCAACATACCGCCATGGCGCGCCGGGCGAAACCCGAACGTACAAGGCCACTCCAAAGACCAGCAATGCACAAGTTTCACGGGCTGTCCAAATGAGCCCGATACGGGTTTTCCGAATAAACTCCAACCATGCGCCCGGACGCCAGATATTGTCGGCAATACCGGTCGCTTGAGCCGTCGTGGTCGCCAGCAGCCCGAGTAGTCCAAGAAGCAGGGTGACGGCCAGCCATGGAAGTGCCTTCTTCAGGCGCGTCAACCATAGATTCGTAGAGAGTGCGCTCTTGTCGTCGGCGATCGCCAGAAATACGCAACCGCCGAGCACTAGCATGTTGGAGGCAAGCTGTAGGAAGCGAAACAGTGCGCCGAGGGGCTCGATCATTTCCCGTGCACTTTGCCCTTCACGGTGAAGTCAAATGATGACTCCACCACGTGACCATCTACCGACAATACGCGGAACTTGACGGAATACTTTCCATCCGCGAGTTCCGGCAGAGGAAGCACGATAGATTTGGGGTCATCCTGCGCCAATTGAGGTTTCGTCTCGGTGACCGGATGCTTATCGGCATCAAGCACCACCAGCGACGCATAGTCTCCCTCGATTTCCTCATTGAACCACAGCCGCACATGTACCGGAGCCTTGGCAAGAACGGCCCGGCGAGGCGGCTCGGCTTTCACCAACATCGAATGCGCCGACGCCGAAGGGACGGCTGAGATCAGTGCCATTGCCATCACCGCAGGAATCAAGGCAATGTGCATGAACATACGAACCGTCGACAGCCCTCTCATCATTGCTCCTCATCTCCGGCTTTTTGACAGACCTTGCAGCCGAACCGTTCGGTCGTCCCGGCTCGACGCAACACGTGAACGAATCCGGACGGCAATTCTACGAAGACACGGAAACCTGCGAAGGCTTACGGCGATCGCGGAGCGCGTAGAACGCCACAAAGCCGATGACAACAATGAGCGGGACGATGATCATGATGTAGTGCGAGAGGTGCGATATGGCGTCCGTTTGGCCGATCGAGAACGAAAACCTGGATAGCTGCTCTTGTTTATCGCCGATCGAGATCAGGCCGACGAACTTGCCGGGCGTATCGAAGTTGTACTTCACATCAATCGACCCGGCAGGATAGACCTTCGGGGGGAAATGCACGACGGTAACAGACTCGAGATTTTGCTCCGCCCCCGTGTCTTTGATAATCCGAATCTCAACCGGCATGGAACGAAGTTCATGCTCGACAAAATCGAACACCAACACTGTGTTGCCGGTTCCCGGCAGTTCTTTGCAGAACTGCCTGTCGTAGAATGCATCAGGCTGGTAACTGTTGAAATACATTTTATAGGATCCGACGTGGACCACGCAGGTATTCGTCGCCAACTCATGTCCATGCTGGGCCATCGTCGTCAAGGGTGCGCCGATCGCCAGCATCATGACGCATACCCCGGCTCGAATCAGAAATCTAAAAGACATCATGGCATTCCTCATTTTCTGAGCGTATTTCTTCTCGTCGTCAACACACAGCCCGGTGAGCGCACTCACCTCCAGTACCGTACAGATCAGGAAGTGGCAACTTCAGATGACTTTCTGCGATCGCGAAAGAAAAAGACAATGGCCAAAACAATGACGAGCGCAAGGACCGGGACAATGTAAATCGAATAGAGATATTTTGACAAAGACTTCGGCTCGCCGACTGAAAAGGGAAACCGCGACACATGTTGTTGCTGCTCACCCACCGTCACGAGACCGACGAACTTCCCGGGCTTGTCAAATGTGTAGGTGAAGTCGACTGAGCCGCTTGGATAGACCTTTGCGGGCAAGTGCAACACCGTGTCCGCATCGAGATTCGGCTCCGAACCCGTATCCCTGATGATCCGAACCTCCGTGGGAAGAGCACGAAGTTCCTGCTCGACATAATCGAGCACTACGATGGTTTGACCAGTCGCTGGAATATCCTCGCAGAATTGCTTCTCTTGCGTGTTCCCCGGCTGATAGCCACTGAAGTGCATCATATAGGGGCCGACGGTCAGGCGCCTCATGCTAGTGGAGCGTCCCTGTCCAGAATGGACAGTGACCTCCGCAAACGACGTGATGCATCGATGGACAGATGATATTCAAGCCGCTCAGAGTCTCGCAGTGTGTCCGGCCCTTGCAGTCCGATGGCGTGAGACACTGAACAAGCGTGTCGCGACGAAAACGATTGGGTCAACCACGGCAAGGCTGTATGGGCCCAACCTCTAACACGCGCTCAAAGTAGAACCGCTCTGCAACGAGTCCGCCTATGGTATAGTCCTGACCATCTTAAGAGGCTCACTGCATGAACGGCCCGACGCGCAGCTACTCCCCCTCCGTTGTTGTTGTGATCATTCTCCTGGGAATCATCCTCGCTCTGCTTCCCTTGGGGAGCCGAGGCTACGCGCAATCGGAGGACGACCAGCGTGGATGGCTTGGTGCACTCGATAGCCTGTCGAGCGAACGGATGCTCGCCGACGTCCGCACGTTAAGCAGCCCGGCGTTCAACGGACGGCAAGCCGGATCCGCCGATGACCTGCGATCCGCACAGTGGGTTGCACAGGAATTGACTTCGGCAGGGGTACAACTGCCACGCCTTGACAACAAGGGGATCGTCTTCCCCTCTCCCGGGGCCGGGAAGGAAGAGCCCGTTGGCATCATGGCCTCGATGGTCTCCACGCCACTCATCGGACCAGACCCGATCGTTCGCACCGGCGCAGCGGACCAGTTGGTCACCGCGCAGTTGAGTAAAGACTACCTCCCGGTCTTTGACTCCCCCTCTGCAGATCTCCAGGGTCAGATCGTCTTCGTCGGTTACGGCATTGTCGATCCCGCTCAAGGAATCGACGATTACGCCGGCGTCGATGTGAAGAACTGCATCGTGCTCTTTCTGCGTGGCAAACCGGATCACGACCCAAGCCCTGTCAGCCACGCCGACAAGGTCCGCTTCGCACGAGCTCGAGGAGCCATAGCCTATCTGACTGCCACAGGACCGATTATCAGCCCCTATGAAATTCGCCGCGGCGCCACGGGAAGGCCCGGCGCCTCGTATGGGCAGCTCTCCCCTGACCAAGCCCTCCCTGGCGCATGGATCAGCACGAAATTGGCCGAGACTCTCCTCGCCGGAAGCGGCGACGAGTCCAATCCTAACTACCTTCGCACCCTCCAAGAACAACTCAATAATGCCCCAGCAGCGCAATCGCGTCTCATCAATCAATATGCATCTCTCCATTGGACAACCACGATAGCGGACGGCTTGCTGACGAACGTGGTGGGAATGATCCCTGGCACAGGACCGGAGGCCATCATCATCGGCGCCCATCGAGATCATTTTGGCCGTTCTGCAGGCCTCTGGTTTCCTGGCGCTGATGACAATGCATCTGGAACAGCCATCGTCCTGGAGGTCGCACGGGCCCTTGGGAAACTCGGCCTGCGTCCTCAACGGTCGATCCTCTTTCTATCATTCAGCGGACAGGAGAGAGATGGGCTCGGGGCACGCCTCTATACATCAAGACCCATGCTCCCACTCAACTCAACGAAGGCCATGGTCAACATCGACCATGTCGGAACGGGAGACGGAGTGTTAACCCTCCGTGTCACAGAACTTAAGAAATCCACGTTAAAGGAAGCAGGGTGGGCAACGGGTTTGGTCAAGAAGCTCGACTACTACGGATTCCTGTCCGGCGGCGACGACGGACCGTTCAAAGAGCGCCTCATGCTAGTGGAGCGTCCCTGTCCAGAATGGACAGTGACCTCCGCAAACGACGTGATGCATCGATGGACAGATGATATTCAAGCCGCTCAGAGCCTCGCAGTGTGTCCGGCCCTTGCAGTCCGATGGCGTGAGACGCTGAACAAGCGTGTCGCGACGAAAACGATCGGGTCAACCACGGCAAGGCTGTATGGGCCCAACCTCTAACACGCGCACAAAGTAGACCCGCTCTGCAACGAGTCAGTCTATGGTATAGTCCTGGCCATCTTAAAAGGCTCACTGCATGAACGGCCCAACGCGCAACTGCCCCCCCTCCGTTGTTGTGATCATTCTCCTGGGAATCATCCTCGCTCTGCTTCCATTGGGAAGCCGAGGTTACGCGCAATCGGAAGAAGACCAGCATACATGGCTTGACGCACTCAAGAGCCTGTCGAGCGAACGGATGCTCGCTGACGTACGCACATTAAGCAGCCCGGCGTTCAATGGACGGCAAGCCGGATCCGCCGATGACCTGCGATCCGCACAGTGGGTTGCACAGGAATTGACTTCGGCAGGGGTACAACTACCACGCCTTGACAACAAGGGGATCGTCTTCCCCTCTCCCGGGGCCGGGAAGGAAGAATCTGTTGGCATCATGGCCTCGATGGTCTCCACGCCACTCATCGAACCCGACCCGGTCGTTCGCACCGGCGCAGCGGACCAGTTGGTCACCGCACAGTTGAGTAGAGACTACCTCCCGGTCTTTGACTCCCCCTCTGCCGATCTCCAGGGTCAGATTGTCTTCGTCGGTTACGGCATTGTCGATCCCGCTCAGGGAATCGACGATTACGCCGGCGTCGATGTGAAGAACTCCATCGTGCTCTTCCTGCGCGGCAAACCGGATCACTACCAAGGCGCCATCAGCCACACCGACAAGGTCCACTTCGCACGAGATCGAGGAGCCGTGGCCTATCTGACCGCCACAGGGCCGATTATCAGTCCCTATGAAATTCGCCGCGGCGCCACGGGAAGGCCCAGCGCATTGTATGGGCAGCTCTCCCCTGATCAAACCCTCCCTGGCGCATGGATCAGCACGGAATTGGCAAAGACTCTCCTCGCCGGAAGCGGCGATGAGTCCAATCCTGACCGCCTTCGCACTCTCCAAAAACAACTCAATAACGCCCCATCAGCGCGATCGCGCCTAGTCAATCGATATGCATCTCTCCATTGGAAAACCACGATAGCGGACGGCTTGCTGACGAACGTGGTGGGGATGATTCCTGGTACAGGGCCGGATACCATCGTCATCGGCGCCCATCGCGACCATTTCGGACGTCCAGCGGGCCTCTGGTTTCCTGGTGCTGACGACAACGCATCAGGAACGGCCGTAGTCCTGGAGGTCGCACGGGCCCTTGGGAAAATCAGCCTGCGTCCTCAACGGACGATCCTCTTTCTATCATTCAGTGGGCAGGAAAGAGATTCACTCGGGTCACGTCTCTATACATCGAGACCCGTCATCCCACTCGATTCAACGAAAGCCATGATCAACATCGACCATGTCGGAACGGGAGACGGAGTGTTAATCCTCCGTGTCACAGAGTTTAAGAAATCCACGTTAAAGGAAGCAGGATACGTAGTGGGGTCAGTCAACAAGCTTGACTATTACGGTTTTTTGCCCGGCGGCGACGACGAACCGTTCAAAGAGGCAGGAATTCCAACCGTCAGCATCGCAAGCGGCGGGGTCCACCCGCACTTGCATCAGCCCACCGACACCGCCGACACGATCAATCCGGAAATTTTGCGGAACATAGCACGGTATGTGGTCGCACTCACCTGGCAACTGGCAAATTCTCCATAGTATGTGCGCTAGACTCTTCTTATACACGCTTAGATCAATGGCGCATATGAGCCCTTGAGGCATCCGGGAGCAGGCGGAACGACCGCAGCATTTTTCCGCCATTGGCGCCATACGGCACGAGACCGTACACATACTGATCGTTCGCAAGATAGACGAACTCGTTAGGGGCAGGCTGCTGGCGGAGGGTCACTCTCAACCCTTCCTTCACGCCTGTCAGTCGAACCAAAGAAATCTCGCTGCCGGGAGGCAACAGTCCGGATGAGTCGAGCCACTCGCGCAACGAGGGGCTCGGCGATCGCTCGAACACGCTGATCGTCAATCCCGGAGGTTCATGGCCTACAAACTGGCCGGTGGCGATGTCTTTCCGTTGAAAGTGCACGCGCTGGACCGCCGACGGCTGCGTGGTTGCCTGATGAGGGTCATCCGTGAGAAGCACATACTCTTTTGAATAATATTTGACGGTAAAGCCATGGGTGTGGTCAGCATACTTCTCCCGGCCCTCCGTCTGAGCGACAGGCGACGACTCCGCCGACGACTTGCCGATTTGCCGCACCGTGCTGTCGCAACCGGCCAAGAAGACGCCCACGACAATCGTCATTGAAAACCAACCGACTCGAAACAGGATCGGTGTACCGTTCGCCAT
>JABMDE010000041.1:8362-14608 GCA_015904055.1 Nitrospira sp.
CGGTGGAGTTGTCGAAGAGGTTTACCATTTTGGATTCATTTAATAAAGAGGCGGCGCTGGACAATGAGACGGGATTGGTGTGGGAAATGGTACCGCAGCGAGCGATGACGGTGTGGAAAAACGCCGCTGGTATCTGCGCGAAAAAGACCGTCGGTGGCAAAGGTAACTGGCGTTTGCCCGCCCTCAAAGAGTTGGAGACATTGGCGGATCACACGATCTATCCTCCCCCAGCCCTCATAAGCGGCCATCCCTTTTCCAACATCGAGCTTCATGGCTATTGGACTTCAACCGAGCATGAAGTTCGACTATGGCATCATCGGTAACGATTTTAAGATCAATAAGAACTTTGTCTGGTGTGTGCGCGATAACAAGTAGCATCAGGAGTGACGCTTAGGTCATTGGCTGATTGGGGGGTGGCGCAAGCCACCCCCTGTTCGTCTCTCCCTGAATCACGCACATCGATACTACTGAAAATTCTGCAATGCTCGGGCTTCTCCCGCAGGTCAGTGTGCTGAATGAACGGCCCGATCTTCGTGCCGATCGCGGTTTCCAGCAAGGAGACTGGAGGGGGGCGACAATGAGTGATGCGCTGTCGGAGAGAGAACAGGCGGTGCTGAGCTGGCTTCAGCACGGCTTGTCCAATAAAGAAATCGGTCTGGCGCCTAGTATCAGTCCGCGGACGGTCCAAAAACATCTGCAGCGTGTGTATCAGCAGCTTGGGGTGCAGACGCGGGCCGAAGCGATTGTCCGCAATCACCGGCGGGCGAGGAATTCCAGGGCATGATGGCGAGAGGAGTGAGTTGCAAGGAGCGGCATACGTGGTTCTCTGTACGCCATTCGGTCACTTGTTTATCATGCGAGTAATTGTCTAGAAAGCATGCTCATATGTACTTTGCCGAGATTTAGCCGGACGGAATGAAGAGGCAGAGAGGGCCCTTCTCATGAATGAATTAACACATGCAGGAGGGCGGGTGGCATGGCTCCTCGTGGTCGCTCTCTGCTTGCTTTTAGCCGGCTGCGGGTCTCCAGCGTCTGATAAGCCGGCAAGCTTGGAGTCGCGTGCAGGGAACGGCAAGTCGAAAGACCACACAGGGACGACTCAGCCGAGCGGGAATACCGGACAGGCCGCCCCACAATCAGTGACAGCGTCAGGCTTTTCCGGCACGACGCAGGAGGGCAACGATGGCGCCTCTTCCTTGTCGCTTAACATCCCTGCAACAGTCGCCAAAGACCTTGGTTCCCCGGATGCCCGTGACCGGTATCGGGCGCTGGATCACTGGGAGGCCAAACACAGCAAGGCACCGCTCGATTCGGTGTTCGAGGCGATGGAGGATGACGATCCTGCCGTGCGGGCCAAGGCCACGGCGATTGTGGAGCAACGCTGGGCAGCGGAGCAGGAGCGGGAGAAGAGCTCAGGAAGGTAACAAGAAGAACAAGGAGGTGTCTGGTCGTCCGGCGATCAAGTTGAGTCCGGATGAGGGCTTTGTGCAACGTGCCTGAGTGCGTGTCATGCGTCTGTCAGTATTATGTTGTAAGGAGGCTACAATGAAGTCTGTTCGTGTATTGCCGCTCATTGCAGGGCTGGTGCTGGGCGCAGGGAATCTTGCGTTCGCGGCGGATGCCACGTTTAAGGTCACCGATATTCCTGGCCATTGGTTCGATACCGGTGTGGATATTGCTGGAACTCGATCTCTGGCGATTATCAACCCGGGCGACACGGTCCATTTTATCCAAAGAAACGGAGAGCCGCGCGATGTCGAAAGCCGGCACACCGTCACGAGTCTGATTTGGCCGTCAGATGCGACTCAATTTGCTCCTGGACGGGGAGTGATCGACCAGGAGGAGGCGAATACGCTCAATCACCACGTGACGCTGACCACCCCTGGTCTATATGTCTTTGTTTGTAAGCTCCATCCCTACATGCTTGGTGGCGTCATTGTGAATGATGCGGCGACCCCCGGTCTCGATCTGGGTGCCAATCTCACGCTGCTCGGACCAACCGCTGCCGCACACGTGTCCTTTCCGACCGCAACCGATCTCGGGCTGCGGCTGTTGCGCGCCTTTTTCGTGGTGACGAATCCAGGCAATTGGAAGGACTACACGGAGATTGGTGAAATCTACCAGCCGGTCTATCCATCGGTGATGGTCAACGCCGGTCCCGGCATCGTCGTCAACCTCAAGGATGCGATCCTTGGTCTCAAAATCGATGGTCAGAGAATACTCCCGCAGAGGAAACCTCAAACGGCGGGGATCGGAGAGGTCTGGATTGATACGGCCTATGAACTGACACGGGGAAAACCTGAGTGGACCCCGGGCACGATGACCGTCGTATCGGCCACCAAATGGGATGTCACGCGCAAGATCGCGTTGCCTGAGCAGAAGATGAATAACGGCCACAATATGTGGGCCAGCCACGATCAGCAGCAGATCTATCAGACCGAATGGCACGGCAAGAGCCTGTACGTGCTCAATCGAGCCGATGGAGCGTTCTTGCAGGAGATCGAGCTGGGGCACGATCCCGCCCATGTCATGACGCGGGTGGACACGCAGCAAGTGCATGTAACGTTGAATGGTGAAGATAGCGTTGCCGAGCTAGACCGGTTGCCGAATGGCAGGCTCCAGCTCTCGACGAATGGGAATGGTGGATACCTGACTATGTCACAAGGGCCAGGGGCCAAACAAACCCAGCCCCATGCCCATTGGATGGGATTTGATGGGAAATCGATGGCAACGCCGAACTCCAACACCAACGATTCGACCCTGTTTGATTTCAACGAATATGTCGTCAGCAACAAGCAAGCGACCGGCGCGCTCCCGATTGCCACGGGCATGATGCCGGATTCGAGCAAGTACTATGTGTCCAACTACCTGGGCCATACGACCTCTGTGATGTGCGGGCCATACCCGAAACCGGCGCTTAGCTGCGTTCCGGGGACGAAGATCAAGGACATCGATCTGTTGCTCAACGGCAACTATGATGTGGCTGCTGGACCACAAGGAGGCCCGATCGGCGCCCTTCCGATCCAGACACCAGTCAGCCCGGACGGAAAGTTTGTGATCACGGGCAATACCCTCACGGGAACAATCACCATCATTAGAACATCGGACGATACACTGGTGAAGATGATTCCCTGCGATCCGGGTTGCCATGGGGTGAACTTCGGTGCCAAGAAAGGCGGCGGGTACTATGCCTATGTTACGAGCAAGTTCGCCAACCGTCTGATTGTTTTGGACTACGATCCAAACAACGACGGGAATGTGGATGACGCGGTGATTGCCGGCGCTGTTGTGCTGGCGAATGACAATGTGCAGAAGGACGACAAGATCGTCGGGAACCGAGGCCAGGGTGGTCAGGGTATCTTGCCTGTGCCCAATGTCTATAACGGCTGGGTGCAACAGCTGCCCAATAGCTATAAGGCACAGCTGACACCGGCACAGCAGAATCCGATCGGGCAGTAATCGACATGCTGGGAAGGCCTGATAGCGATGGCTTTCCGGCAGAGCGGTAGGGCGAAGGCCCCGGTGACAATGGCTTCATGCCATCGTCACCGGGGCCTCGGGCTATCCGGGTAAAGTGTTTGCGCAATAGAGACAGCTAAGAAGGCCGGATTACATTTACGGGCTCTGTTCAACCATTTCAGGAAGGGAGGACGCGGATGAGGAGATTACAGGGACCCCGGGCCACTGCGATGGCAGGCATCACCGCCATGGCGTTGGCCGATTCTGCTCCAGCTTCTTCTTAAGCCGTTCCATCAGCGTATTGAGCCCCTCCATCATTTGGCGCTCGTCGCCGGCACCGCCCTGAGCCGCCATCGGCGACGCCGCCGGGTGCGTCATCGCAGCCGGATTGCCCAATGTCCAGTAGAGCACCCCGCTGGCTGCCGGGATGATCATAACTAACGAAAGTGCGACAAACCGAAGATTGACGAGCCCTCCGGAAGTCGTCGATGATGTTTCGATGGAACCGGTCTCCTCCAACACGCGGCGCTCCAGCTCATGTCGAGCCGTTTGATACTGTTCATCCGTCAGCAGCCCGTTGGTGAGATCCTGCTCCAGCTCTGAAAATTGCTGCCGATACACCGGCAGCGTTTTTTCCTGTTCACTCGTCATCTGCGCCTGGCGCTTCAACAACGGTCTCAGTAGAAGACCGAGGACACAGAGAGTCATGGCCGAAACGATCGTCCAGAATGCAGCGGTCATGAGCGCTTGCCTCCTTCTGCCATGAGTTGTTCGACCTTTCGATGCTCTTCCTCCGATACCGCCACCTCGACGACTTTGTGCGCCCGACGCCGCAACGTAATGACCAGCGCCGTGGCTCCGATCGTCAATAAAACAAACGGCCCCACCCACAGCAGCGTGGTCGTGGCCTTTAACGGCGGCCGATACAGCACAAAGTCTCCGTATCGCGACACAAGAAACTCGATGATCTCTTTGTCGCTCATATTCTTGGCGATCATCTCCCGAACTTCTCGACGGAGGTCCTCCGCCAGCGGAGCGTTGGAATCGGCCAGGGTTTGATTTTGACAGACCAGGCATCGCAGTTCGACAGCGAGGTGCTTGAGTCGCGCCTCGGCGGCAGGATCATCGGCCAATGGCCTGGCTTCCCCGGCCCAAGCCGGTCCGGACACACACAATACGATGAGTATGATCCATTTCATTGTGATTCAAGCTGCTTCACAAGTGGGATAATTTTCTGAGAAACTGTGTCAGGATTCAACGGCCCGATCTGCTTATACCGGATCACACCCTGCTTATCGATGACGTACGTTTCGGGAACTCCGTAGACTCCGAAATTGATGCCGACTCGTCCGGCATCGTCCGTCCCGATAATCAAGTAGGGATTCCCCCATTGCCTCAGCCAGGTCATCGCTTCGTCCGGCTGATCCTTATAATCCATGCCATAGATCGGCACTTCCCCGGACCTGGCCAACTCCATCAGCACCGGATGCTCGGTCTTACAACCGCTACACCATGAAGCCCAAAAATTGAGCAGCCACACTTTCCCCTTCATGTCTGCCGGAGAAAACACTTTCTCGCGATCATAGAGCTGGGGCTGAGAAAAGTCCGGTGCAGCCTTCCCCACCAGGGGAGACGGAATTTCCCGCGGGTTGAGTTTAAGCCCCACCGCGAGAAATCCAACCACGACGACAAAAATGGATAGCGGCAACAGGAACCGATTCATGCCACTTTCCGCCTAGCCGCTCGCGTGGGCGCAGGCACAGCCGGTTCTTGCTTGCGCCATGCAATGCGATACCGGCGATCACCGCCCAACGCCATGATAAAACATCCACCCCAGATCCAATCGATGAACGGCTTATGATAGAGCCGCACACTCCAAGCCCCGTCGTCGAGCGGCTCCCCCAACGACACATAGAGGTCGCGCAACAACCCGGGATCTATCGCGGCTTCGGTCATGATTTGATTTTGAACGGGATAGCGCCGTTTTTCCGGATACAGCACGGTGGTCTCGCTGCCGCCATAGCTCACACGGAACGTCCCCCGCGCTGCCGTATAATTCGGGCCCATGACATCCTGCGTTCCGTCGAATCGGAACGTATAGTCGCCAATACTTGCCGTCTCACCCACATTCATCCGCACATCCTTCTCGGATTCGAAGCCTTTCACCATCGTCACGCCGACGATAAAGACAGCAATCCCACAGTGCGCCACGAGCATCCCCCAGTATGATCTGGGCACCGACGCCAAGCGCTCCATGAGGCTATTCCCCGTGACATGCGTCAATCGCTCACGCAAGGACACCACTGCAGTCGTCACAATCCAAACGGCTAGGAGCAAGCCGAGGCTCAGCAGCGGCGTCCAGTTCCCCAGAACAATCGGTAACGTGAGCGCGGACACAACACTCACCCCGAATGCCCACTTCAACCGTTTCGCAAGATCGGGAAGATTCGCCTTCTTCCATTGAGCCAGCGGACCGATCCCCATTAAAAACAGTGCTGGAACCATCAAGGGAACAAAGACGGAATCAAAATAGGGAGGTCCGACAGAAATTTTTCCAAGGTCCAGCGCGTCTAAAAACAAGGGGTAGAGCGTGCCCAACAGCACCGAGCCCATTGCGGCAACCAATAACACGTTGTTGGCTAACAGCATCCCTTCTCTCGACAACATCGCGAAGCTGCCGCCCAACCCGACTTTGGGAGCGCGCCAGGCGTACAAGGCCAACGACCCTCCGATGACGATCGCCAGGAAGGCCAGGATGAAGAGGCCCCGTTTCGGGTCTGTGGCAAA
>JABMDE010000042.1:0-9284 GCA_015904055.1 Nitrospira sp.
CCATCGCGGCGAACAGGCTGTCCTGGCCCAACTCAAAGAGCTGGCATCCCAAAACACCGTCGCTCGTTCACTGATCGGCATGGGCTACTACGATTGCGTAACGCCCGGTGTGATCCAGCGAAACATTCTGGAAAATCCCGCCTGGTACACGCAATACACACCCTATCAGGCCGAGATCGCACAGGGCCGTCTCGAAGCGTTGGTCAACTTTCAAACGATGGTCGCGGACTTGACCGGCCTGCCGCTGTCGAATGCGTCGCTGTTGGACGAAGCCACAGCCGCCGCGGAAGCGATGGCGATGTGTGATGTCATCGCTCGCAACGCAGGTGGGGAACGGAAGGAATTCTTCGTCTCACGTGATTGCCATCCCCAAACTCTGGCCGTGCTGCAGACAAGAGCCGAACCGCTCAATATCACGATCCGGACCGGACCGGCCTCTTCTGTCGATTGTTCGGATGGCAAGCTGTGCGGCCTCTTGCTGCAATACCCGGCAACGGACGGTTACGTAAGCGATTACAGCGCCTTGGTGGCGAGCGCCCATGAGTCCGGCGTCCTCGTCGTAGTGGCGACGGATCTCCTGGCTCTGACATTGCTCCGTCCACCAGGAGAATTCGGCGCCGACATTGCGGTCGGATCGACGCAACGATTCGGCGTCCCGATCGGGTTCGGCGGACCGCACGCCGCCTTCTTGGCCACGAAAGAAGACTACAAGCGGCAGATGCCGGGCCGCATCGTCGGCGTATCCAAAGATGTGACGGGAAAGCCGGCAATCCGGCTTTCGCTTCAAACGCGGGAGCAGCATATCCGGCGGGAGAAAGCCACGAGCAATATCTGCACAGCCCAAGTCCTGTTGGCCGTCATGGCCGGCATGTATGCGGTGTACCACGGTCCGGAAGGGCTACGCCGCATAGCCGAGCGCGTACGCGGACTCACCTTGCTGCTGGCCGAAGGGTTGCGGCGGCTTGGATTTGATGTGTTGCCGAAAGTCTTCTTCGATACGATCCGCGTGCCCCTCGCCCGAACCCAAGCCGATCAAATTGTGCTGCGCGCGAGCGAGCAGGGGATCAATCTCAGACACTATGAAGACGGCTCTATCGGTCTGTCGCTCGACGAAGTCAGCTCGGATGATGAAGTCCGTCGTCTGTTGGAGATCTTCGTAGGGCATGACCGGCTGCCGTTCAAGCTCTCGGAGCTGATTCACGCGATCGATCTTGGCTATCCTGCGTCATTGGCCAGAGCGAGCAAATATCTGACGCACGAGATCTTCAATCGGCACCACTCCGAGCACGAGATGCTCCGCTATCTCCATCGGTTGCAGGCGAAGGATCTGTCGCTGGTGCACTCCATGATTCCCCTCGGCTCCTGCACGATGAAGCTGAACGGGACGTCGGAAATGCTGCCGGTGACGTGGCCGGAGTTTGCCCGGCTGCATCCCTTTGCTCCGGAGGAACAGACCCGTGGCTATCGGGAGATGATCCGGCAACTCGAAGCGTGGCTGGCTGAAATCTCCGGATTCACGGCTTTCTCAGTCCAGCCGAATGCCGGCTCACAGGGTGAATATGCGGGCCTGATGGTCATCCGGGCTTACCATCGATCGAGAGGAGAGACGCATCGGGACGTCTGTTTGATTCCCGTGTCGGCCCATGGGACGAATCCTGCCAGCGCCGCTATGGCCGGCATGACCGTCGTCGTGGTGGCCTGTGATCGGCAGGGCAACGTAGATCTTGATGATCTTGAAGCCAAGGCGGCTGAACACCGGGATCGCTTGTCGGCGGTGATGCTGACCTATCCCTCTACGCACGGCGTGTTTGAGGCAGGCGTGCGGCGCATTTGCCAAATCATCCACACCCATGGCGGACAGGTCTATATGGACGGCGCCAATATGAATGCCATGGTGGGGCTCTGCCGTCCTGGCGACATCGGCGCGGACATCTGCCACCTCAATCTCCATAAGACCTTTTGCATTCCGCACGGCGGCGGCGGACCAGGCGTCGGTCCCATCGGAGCGGCGCAGCATCTCGCACCCTTCCTGCCCGGACATCCCGTGATACAACTCGGAGGACCTGAGGCGATCGGTCCGGTGTCCGCCGCGCCATTCGGCAGCGCCGGTATCCTTCCGATTTCATGGGTCTATATCGCACTGATGGGCCGTGACGGATTGACCAAAGCCACACAAGTCGCCATTCTGAACTCCAACTACATGATATATCGTGCCTGCGATGCGATGCTCTCATATCAAACCTCCTGCGGTTGATATGATTCTACATCATTTCACATCTCGTGACGACACTATCTAGTCTTTCTTTACCTCATCGAGGTCGATCCTCACATTCACGTGACAATTTATCCCAAAATTGGTCCTGCCTGATATCGCCAGAAGAAACACGGCGCTATTTCGATGAAACCCATTGATGGAAACGGGGAAAAAGGGTTGGTGCCGAAGCCGGGATTTGAACCCGGACACCCGTGAGGGCGCTAGACCCTGAATCTAGTGCGTCTGCCAGTTCCGCCACTTCGGCTCTGCCATAGGAAAGGTGGATTATCCTGAATTGTAAGGAGTTCCGTCAAGCGAAGAGACACACTATCTTTAGCCCTATCCACCTGCCTGAACCGATGCATCGTGCGCTGCCCAGCAACCTGCCGCGGCAATCTCACGAAGGTCTCCGCTCATGATAATCCGTTCGCGCACCAAGCCGGATGCGGCCAGCAGCGAGGCGGCGCCGATTCGCGGCGCTTCATCAGCAATCAATATATCGAACGGCACACGGCTGAAAAGCGGGTCGCTTGCCACTCGAACAGGCGTGGCCGCCACCAACCGGCGATTTTGAATGAACGCCTGGCGGTTCGGATCCGCCTCGGCAGCCAGCAACTCACGGATTTTCTTCGTTCCTCCCAACTTGGTGACCGCTTCTTTGAGATCCTCAGCCTCCTGACGCAGTTCCCTTGGAACAGCCGCTTCTGGAACCAATTGTCGAATGCGGCCTTTGGCCACATCAAGCTCCTGGTCCAATCCATCGATCTGCCGCTGATAGAGCACACGGTATTGCGTGAGTGATTCCACATTCTTTCCGACCGTCTGCATCGTGAGCCGCTGAAACAGCGTGAGGTTCTCGTATTCGGCCAGGGTCGCGCCAACCTCCGCGAGTTTCGCTTGCACGTCCCTCAACTGGGTGACGAGACGCCATTCAAGTAAACGGACTTCGTCCAAGTCCTTTTGTTTTTGAGCCTTGCCGGCCAGAAAGGGGGCCAATTCCCGGAACCGCTCGTATTTGCGCCGCAGAGAGGCCTTCTCCGTTTGAGATCTGGCATAAAACTGATGCATTTGTGCCTCGAAGCCCAACTCCTGAAGATCGATGCCGTGACCCTGCAACGTAATCGGCATTTCATACCGGCTGAGCCATGTCTTGTAGTTGAGGCCCCCGGCTTTCATCGTGCGGGCGATCAGACCGACGATGTCGTCAGATTCTTCATGATCGGGACTGATCAACAGAATGCGCTTGTTGGCGCGAATCAGCTCCATCGCCAGGCTGGCCAGCTTGTGACGGCGCTGCGACTGATCATCCGACCACAAGGTTGTGAGGACCGACGACGCAGAGGATGGCATCTTCGACGCATCTTCCGGTGATGCAAGCCAGGGGACTACGCGCTCGGAGAGACCAAGACTTTGTGCATCGGCCTTTGCGACCATATCCTTCAACCGGTTGGCCGACGTGCTCAGAAGCCCGGCCTGGTCCGGGATCAGTGTGACAGAAGACGGCGAGGCTCCGAGGGAATCGATGACCTGCACGAGGAGTGCGTTGCCCTTCTGGCGCAGAACGATCCCTTCGGTCGGATCCATCTCGTCGGAGGTGACGATGGACAGAGGCAGGTCGTTCCGGGCGGGGGTCCCGTTCAGAAAGATAGGCGATCAAGGGATCGTGCAACAGCCGGTAGACTTCGGACAGGCTGCGCAGAATGCCTTCGTAGACCGCTTCGGTTTCACTCCCTCGAATCTGGCCCGGGACATACCATCGGCTCGACGCAAAATTCTGGTACCGGCTGGATTTGGCCTGACCGTCCCAGAGTGGCTCGTCTTCCAGCCGGATCGCTGCAAGCTCGGAGATTTCTTCAAAACAGACGACGACGTGGCCCAGGTCTGCAATCGAAGCATGGCCGTAGTCGAAGTAGAACTGCTCCCAGAACTTCTCCGAAGAGTGGCCGTGGACCCATGTGATGCTGTTTTCGATGGAGTCGGGCGACCGGCTATAGCGCGCCAAGGCGTAGGCGGACTTCTCCGGAGGCATGGGCGCGATGGCCATCACACGGCGGCCGGATTGATCCTGACTCATAGACCGTTCCTAATTCTGGTACAGAACGAAGGAGGCGCACTATACCTCTCGTACCGATAAGGCGCAAGATCGGCTCCGTTGACTTGCCTCAGAACGCGCCGCTATAGTTCGCTGAAACTGGGTAGTGGTGAGGGGTTCCACATGAGGCGCCTCACGCCTAACCCCGCACCCCTTACCGGTTCTGGGTATGATCAAAGGCATTAAGGGCGTCAAAGACCTTCTTCCGGAAGAGACTCCCCGTTGGCGTCTCATCGAAGACACTGCCCGGCAGTGGGCCGTCCGTTATGGTTTTCAGGAAATTCGCGTCCCGATTTTCGAAGTCACGACCCTGTTCGCCCGAAGCATCGGGGCATCGACCGACATTGTCGAAAAAGAGATGTACACATTCCAGGACCGGGACGGCACCTCGCTTACACTCCGGCCCGAAGGAACCGCAGGAACCGTTCGTGCCTTTATCGAACACAATCGCGCTGCCGATCCTTTGCCACAAAAGTATTTCTATATGGGACCGATGTTTCGTCATGAGCGGCCTCAGGCCGGCCGCCTTCGCCAATTTCACCAGTTTGGCATCGAGTCGTTGGGCACATCGGACCCTCGCGCCGACGTTGAAGTCATCGCATTGTTATGGCGGATTCTTTCGGACCTGAACCTTCCGGCCCTGACCCTGGAGATCAACAACCTTGGCTATACCGCTGATCGAGACTCCTATCGTCCCCTGCTGGTTGCCTATCTCACGCGGGACAAGGAGCGGCTCTGCGGAAATTGCCAGCGGCGTGTCGAGACAAATCCGCTCAGGGTTTTGGATTGCAAAGTTCCTGAGTGTCGGGCTGCCACTGAAGCGGCTCCCCGGCTCGCCGATTCCCTTTCGGAAAAGGCACGCGCATATTTTGCCGCTGTGCTAGCCGGCCTCGACGCCATTGGAATTCCTTATCGACTAAACCACCGGCTCGTTCGAGGGCTTGATTATTACTGTCTCACGACCTTTGAGGTCACATCGACAAGTTTAGGTGCGCAAAATGCGGTAGGAGCCGGCGGGCGCTACGATGGCCTTATCGAGACCCTTGGTGGTCCACCAACCCCGGCTGTCGGCTTTGCGCTTGGATTGGAACGGATGGCGATGATGCTCTCCGAGACGGCGCCTGTCTCGCTCCCCGGATCCACGACCGTCTATATTGCGGGGTTCGGCAACCAGGGATCAGCGACGGGTCTTTCTGCCCTTGAGGAACTTCGTTTGGCGGGAATCCGGGCGATCTCTGATTTTCGAGCCGGTACGCTCAAATCCCACCTGCGCCAGGCAGATAGGTCCGGCTCAAGATTTACTTTGATCATCGGAGATGATGAGGTTGCGAAAGGTACCGGTATCCTCCGTGATATGACCACAAAAGCTCAACATGATGTTCCTCTCTCCTCTCTCAGTCGTGACATTTCCTCTCTCCTTCTCGCTTCCTAATCCCGATTTTTCCCATTGACTTTTTCCTCAAAAACTCTTACTTTTTCACTGTAATATAAAACTCATAAGTATATGATTATTTAATATGAATTCCTGTGAATTATTAAGATGAAACGGAAGCTCGGTCTCCTCCTTGCCTTACCCCCTTCCCATGAGAGTGCAGCGACAGTCCATGGACTGGCACAAGCCTCTCTTTCAGCCGGTCATGAAGTCTACCTCTATCTCATCGATGAAGGGGTGAAAAACCTGGCTGATCCGCGATACCGACAGATTGCTCAATCGGGTGTCAAACTCTTTGCTTGCGCCTACGGGTGTCAGCAACATCTTGTCTCAACGGAAAACCTGGACCCGGCCATTTCGCTGTCCGGGCTCGTGGTCCTGTCTGGAATTATCGACGCCTGTGAACCGTTTCTTTCATTTACCTGAGGTCACTCGACTGGTCATGGCTAAAACTGTCGCGGTTGTCATTCAAGAGGATCCACGAAAAACCCATAGACCGGTTGAAGCTCTACGAATTGCGCTTGGCCTCGTTGCAGGGTGCCATACAACCACTGTTGTTCTACTCGGCGAAGCCCATCGTCTCCTTTCTGACGATCTTGATGATATCGTTGATGTCGACATACTGGAAAAATACCTTCCCTCTGTCGAACACCTTGAAATTCCTTTTATCCTTCAATCGAAGACCGATTCGGCTCTGATCCGGAAAGAATTCTCTGTCCAGTATGAGTCTGATGAAACTATTCGGGCTCTCATAACATCAATGGACCGTACTCTGATCTTTTAACCGGTTATCAACCACAGGTTTCCTATGTCTGTTCCTTTGTATCTCATTCGTCATTCGGTACAGACAATTTCCCCTGGGCTGTATTCTTCTAAGGACCGCAACGGTTCCGCCTGTACTATGAAAACCTCACTTGATTTATCTTTCTCTAAGCAACCAGCTGTGACACTTCAGTCAACACAGGGTATTGATGGTGTACGGGAACAGACAATGACGTATGGACAGCTATTGGATATGATCCTACAAGCGTCAAAGGTTATTATCCTCTGACTCTTTACTCTTATATTTGCATATTAGAAGAAAATCAGGAGTCGGAGTCGGAATCGGAGTAGGGAAGGGAATACTGTGGATAGTAGCGATCCTATTGTTTAATGAGATAAAAAGTACGGATTCAGATGAGTATAGGATTGGGGATTACTTCCGTGAAGGCTCCGTATAGATTGTCTGAATCCTGTGGAAAAGGTATGGGCTCTAAAACACGACTCGACAACGGGAGTGGGGACATGGTATTGACCACCTTGCCCAGCTTGATAAACCCATCCAAAAGTACCAAGTTATCCACAGATGTGAATAATCCTGTGTATAGAAATCTCCGTGGTTTATGAGTGTCGATACGGTCTGGCAAGAAGCACTTCAGTACATCCAAGGGAAGGTTCCCAGGCAGGTCTATGACACCTGGTTCATCCCGACGCGCCTTGATCGGATTGAAAACTCAACCGCTCATATCGGAGTACCGAATAAGTTTTTTGGTGACTGGTTGCATACACATTATGCTCCGTTGTTAGTAGAAGCCGTATCATCAGCTCGCGGCGGCGGAAACGTGACGGTGAGCTTCGTCGTCTCACAGAAGCCGGCGGCACGGCTGATCGAGCCGCAGGCTGCTTCGACTCCATCCAAAGCCTCTGGCCAG
Organism: Nitrospira sp.; assembly: GCA_015904055.1. Next base: position 7,470 of record JABMDE010000042.1, read on the forward strand.
ATGAAATCCCGCCGGGGGATTCAACTCAATCCGAAATACACGTTCGAGAATTTCGTCGTAGGCGCGGGAAATCAGTTTGCCCATGCCGCTTGTATGGCGGTCTCGGAGCAGCCCGGAAAGACGTATAACCCGCTCTTCATTTACGGTGGTGTCGGGCTTGGTAAGACCCATCTTCTTAATGCAATCGGAAACCATGTGGCCGAACGTACGGACCTCCGCATTGCGTATCTGACGACCGAGCAATTCACAAACGAGGTCATCAACTCCATCCGATACGACAAGATGACGGATCTCCGAAAGCGCTACCGCCATATCGATATGCTGATGATCGACGACATCCAGTTTCTCGTCGGGAAAGAGCGGACGCAAGAGGAGTTTTTCCATACGTTCAACTCCCTGTACGAAGGGCACAAACAGATTGTTCTGTCCAGCGACAGGTTTCCCAAGGATATGCCGGATATCGAAGAACGCCTCCGGTCGCGGTTCGAATGGGGATTGATTGCGGACTTACAGCCGCCCGATGTCGAGACGCGTATCGCGATTTTGAGGAAAAAATCAGAGGACGAGGGGATTACGCTGCCGGAAGATGTCATTCAGTTCCTTGCCGGCGCCATGAAAAGCAACATCCGCGAGCTGGAAGGCAGTTTGGTCCGGCTTGGCGCCTACGCGTCGTTGACGGGCCAGGTCATTACACTGGATATGGCCAAGAACGTGCTCCGCGACCTGATCGGGGACAAAAAGAAAGTCGTCGCGATGGACGACATCCAGGAAGCGGTATGCGCGCAGTTCCATGTCAAGATGAGCGAGTTGAAATCGCGCCGACGCAGCAAGACACTCGTGCATCCGCGGCAGATCGCCATGTATCTCTGCCGCGAACTGACCGATGCCTCCTATCCGGAAATCGGGCGCCAATTCGGAGGGAAGGATCACACGACCATCATCCACGCGTGCAGACAAGTTTCAAAGGCCAAAGAGGCCGACACGGCATTACACACGACACTGGAAACATTGAAAGAGCACATTCTGCGAAGATAAGGATTTCATTTGGAGACTGCGCCATGAAAGTACGGATTGGGCGGGATGAGCTGTTGACGGGGCTTCAACGGGTGCAGGGAGTCGTGGAGAAACGGAATACGATGCCCATTTTGTCCAACGTTCTGCTGGAAGCCAGGCAGGAAGGGGCTGAAATTGTGGCGACGGATCTCGAGATCGGCATGCGGGGCCTGTATAAGGCGGCCGTACTCGAGACCGGGGGTGTGACGATCTCGGCCCGTAAACTGTTTGAGATTATCAAGGAATTGCCGTCGGGCGACATTGAGCTGACCACGGGAGAGAACAACTGGACGACCATTCAAACGGGCAAAAGCCAGTTCAAGATCGTCGGATTGCCCAGCGCCGACTATCCTGCCTTGCCGGCCATCGAACGGGAAGGATTGACGCCGCTCTCGGGAGACGGTCTGTTGGAGTTGATCCGTAAGACGTTGTTTGCCGCCGGGGATAACGATGCCCGGTACATTCTGAACGGCCTGCTGGTCACGCTCATCAACACGGAGAAGAAAACCACGCTTCGATTGGTCGGCACGGACGGCCACCGCTTAGCTGTGGCGGAGCATGAGATGAGCCATGCCGGCGGCAAAGGTGTCCCGCAGGAAATCAAAGCGATCATTCCCAAAAAAGCGGCGCAGGAAATGCGCCGTCTGTTGGAAGAGGGAGGGGACGGCGAACCGCTGATCGGGTTTGCCAAGAACCTCATGATCTTTCGAAAAAGCGGCCTGTTGCTGACGTCCCGATTGATGGAAGGCAACTATCCCAACT
>JABMDE010000042.1:9404-13565 GCA_015904055.1 Nitrospira sp.
CTGATCGGATTTGCTAAGAACCTCATGATCTTTCGAAAAAGCGGCCTGTTGCTGACGTCCCGATTGATGGAAGGCAACTATCCCAACTATCAGCAGGTTATCCCAAAGTAGGGTGGTAAGAAAATCAGCGTGAACCGGATTGAACTGGAAAGCGCGCTCCGCCGTGTCTCGGTTCTTTCCAGGGATAAAGCCAGCGCTGTGAAGGTCTCCTTTGCACCGGGCAAGATGACCCTGTTTTCCAGCAGTCCGGATTACGGTGAGGCCACGGAGGAATTACCCGCTCGTTACGAAGGCGAGGCGCTCAGTTCGGGGTTCAATGCCCGCTATCTCCTGGACGTATTCGGCGTCATGGACGGGGAGAACGTGTCCTTGCAGATCGAGACGCCGCTCAGCCCTTGTTTGATCCAGGAATCCGAGAGCCCTGGATTCATTCAAATGCGTCGTCATGCCGATCAAAATCTGAGGCGTGCCAAGTGCGGGGATAGTCCTACGCATCCGGTTTCTTCGATGGATGCATAGTGTGTGACTCTATGACGTGTATGTGAGAACAGGAAACGGATGGCCACAGACGAGACGACCATAAAGCCCAAGTCCGACAGTTACAGCGCGGATCAAATCAAGGTCCTTGAAGGCCTCGATGCAGTCAGGAAGCGCCCGGCGATGTATATCGGCAGCACCGGCGTCGACGGGCTTCATCACCTGGTCTACGAAGTCGTCGACAACAGCGTCGATGAACATATGGCCGGGTTCGGCGAGACCATCGAGGTCAAAATCCACATCGACGGCAGTGTCACGGTCATCGATAACGGCCGGGGTATTCCCACCGGTATGCATTCGACACAAAAAAAATCCGCCGCTGAAGTGGCATTGACCGTCTTACATGCAGGCGGAAAGTTCGAGCAAGGCGCCTATTCCGTGTCCGGCGGACTGCACGGCGTGGGTATTTCGGTCGTGAATGCGCTGTCGGAGTGGCTTGAGCTGGAAATCTGGCAGGACGGGCAGGTCTTTGAACAGCGGTACGAACGGGGCAAGCCGGGTGCGCCGCTACAGAGCACCGGTGTCACGAAGCGTCGAGGTACGCAGGTTCGATTCAAACCGGACGGACAGATCTTCGAAACGCTCGAATTCAGTTTCGACGTCTTGGCGCAACGACTGCGTGAACTTGCGTTCCTGAATAAGGGTCTGTCGATTTCGATGAAGGATGAGCGGAAAGAGCCCGCCAAGGAACAGGTGTTCCTCTACAAGGGCGGTATCATCTCGTTCGTCGAGCATTTGAACGAAGCGAAGACGCCGCTGCATAAGCCGATCTACGTCAAAGTCGAAAAGCCGGAAATGATTCTGGAGGTCGCCCTCCAGTACAACGACAGCTATGCGGAAAATCTCTTTTCCTTCGCGAATAACATCAACACAAAAGAGGGCGGCACGCATCTCGTGGGCTTCAAGGCCGCGCTCACCCGGACGATCAACAGCTATGCCAACGCAAACGATCTCCTGAAAAAAGACACCGAGTCGCTCACGGGCGATGACGTGCGCGAAGGGCTCACGGCCGTTGTCAGCGTGAAGGTCCGCAACCCGCAGTTCGAGGGGCAGACCAAAGCGAAACTGGGGAACAGCGAGGTCAAAGGCGTCGTCGAGACGGCGGTCAATGAAAAACTCGGAGCCTATTTCGAGGAGAATCCGCCGGTCGCACGCAAGATTATCGGCAAGGCGATTGACGCGGCCCGTGCCCGCGAAGCGGCCCGCAAAGCCAAGGATCTCATCCGGCGCAAGAGCGCGCTCGACGGGGGGTCGCTGCCCGGCAAGCTGGCCGATTGCTCGGAAAAAGACCCGGCACTCAGCGAGATCTATATCGTCGAGGGTGATTCGGCCGGCGGCTCGGCAAAGCAGGGGCGCGACCGCAAATTTCAGGCGATCCTTCCCCTCAAGGGGAAAATTCTGAACGTCGAAAAAGCGCGATTCGACAAGATGTTGACCAGCGACGAGATTCGGACGCTGATTATGGCGCTGGGCACCGGGATCGGCCGCAAGAGGGAAGACAGCGACAAGAGTGACAAAGACGCGTTCGACATCTCCAAGACGCGGTATCACAAGATCATCCTCATGACCGACGCCGACGTGGACGGCAGCCACATCCGTACCCTGTTGCTGACCTTCTTTTTCAGGCAGATGCCTGAGCTGATCGAACGGGGCTACATCTATATTGCCCAGCCTCCGCTCTTCAGAGTGAAGAAGGGCAAGACAGAGCGGTATTTGAAGGACGAAGGGGCTCTGAACGAGCATCTGGCCGATCTGGCGGTGGAAGATGTCGAATTGTACCTCGAAGGGGCACAAGGATATGCGACCGGGCGTCGGCTCCTGCCGATCCTCAAGAAACTGATCGCCTTCGAGCATTTGCTCGGTCGGCTGAACAAGAAGCCGTATGAAGCCGCGATCCTGCGCGCGTTTGTCGACGAGCCGGGCCTGGATCGGGAACTGCTCAAGAATCGGGCGGCCCTGACCTCCGCCGTCGCCAGCGTCACACGCACATTGGCAGGCGCCTATCCCAAGCTTGCGCCGACTTTCGAGATCCTGCCGGACGAGGAGCACCATTCCAACAAAGTGGTGTGCCGGCTGCAGGCCAACGGGGTGCTGTATAGTCTGGACATCACGCACGAGCTCGTCGGTTCAGCCGATTTCCGCGAGCTGCAGAAACTGACGCCGTCTGCCATCGGATTAGGCCGGCAACCCTATAAACTCAAGGCCAAAGGGCAGGAACAGCCGTATCAGTCGACGGATGAATTGGTAAAGGCCATTCTTGAACTGGGAAAACAGGGGCTGAGCATTCAACGGTACAAAGGACTGGGCGAAATGAATCCGGGTCAGTTGTGGGAGACCACGATGAATCCAGAAGCGCGTACGCTCTTGAGGGTCACACTCGAAGACCTGACCGGCGTCGATGAGATCTTTACGATTCTCATGGGTGATGAGGTCGAGCCGCGCCGGAACTTCATTCAGACACACGCACTCGAGGTAAGAAATTTAGACGTTTAACGTCGTTCGTGAAGTGTGAAACGCAGGCGGAACCGGATTCCGGATCGCCACGTTTCATGTTTCACGAGATACGCTTCACGAGGACACAATGCCCCACGATGAACGGTTAGGCCATATCGCGATCGAAGACGAGATGAAATCGTCGTATCTCGATTACGCCATGAGTGTGATCGTCGGACGCGCGCTTCCCGACGTCCGTGACGGACTCAAGCCGGTCCATCGCCGCATCCTCTACGGCATGAATGAAATGGGCCTGGCGTCCAACCGGGCCTACCGGAAGTCCGCCAAAATCGTGGGCGAGATCATGGGGAATTACCATCCCCACGGCGACACGGCCATTTACGATACGCTCGTCCGGATGGCGCAGGACTTCAACATGCGCTATCCGCTGGTCGACGGCCAGGGCAACTACGGGTCGATGGACGGCGATTCGCCGGCGGCCATGCGCTACACGGAAGCGCGCATGACCAAGCTTGCGGAAGACCTGTTGGCCGACATCGACAAAGACACGGTCGACTTCGGTCCCAACTACGACGAATCCCTCCAAGAGCCGCTCGTGTTACCGACCAGGGTGCCCAATCTCCTCATCAACGGGGCCGGTGGCATCGCCGTCGGGTATTCGACAAACATTCCCACGCACAATCTCGGCGAAGTGATCGATGGGCTGCTGCTTCTGCTGGAGAATCAGGATGTCACCATCGCGCAGTTGATGCAGAAAATTCAGGGGCCCGACTTCCCCACGGCGGGTTTTATTTACGGGAAGAGCGGCATCAAAGATGCCTATGAAACGGGACGGGGCCTCCTCAAGCTGCGGGCGAAGGTAGTGGTAGAAACCGATGAACGGACCGATCGCGAGCGCCTCATCGTCACGGAAGTTCCCTATCAGGTCAACAAGGCCAAGCTGATCGAAAAGATTGCCGAGCTGATCCAGGATGACCGGTTGAAGGGCATTTCCGACTTGCGTGACGAATCATCCGATCGCGAAGGAGTGCGGGTGGTCATCGAACTGAAGCGGAATGAAATCCCGCTGATCGTGCTGAACAATCTCTATAAGCACACCCAGCTGGAGACGACCTTCGGCGTCATCATGCTCGCGTTGGTCAACAATCGTCCCGAGGTGCTCAATCTCAA
>JABMDE010000042.1:13685-18992 GCA_015904055.1 Nitrospira sp.
GGGATCGTGCTCCAAGGCACAGAGGTCAAATCGCTACGTGAGGGGAGGGTGAATCTGCAAGACAGCTACGCCTCCGTCCGCGAGGCCGAAGTCTTTCTCCATCATTGCCACATCAGCCCGTACAGCCACGGCAACGTCATGAACCATGATCCGATCCGTGTGCGCAAGCTGCTGCTGCACAAAAAAGAAATCAACAAACTACTCGGCAAAACGCAACAGAAGGGGCTCACGCTCGTTCCCCTCCGTATCTATTTTTCCGAGCGCGGGCTGGCAAAGGTCGAGCTGGGGCTTGCTAAGGGCAAGAAGCAGCATGATCGCCGGGAGTCCATCAAGACCCGAGAAGCCGGCCGCGAAGTCGAGCGGGCGATGAAAGAAAGAAAGTAGCGTGTGGTCACACCGCCGCTTTTCGGGTAACACGCCCGCGCCTGGTTTGACTTACTTGGCTTCTACGGCGAACGCTCTATAGAGGACCGCCAACACGACACTCACCGTCAGTATTCCGATGATCAATGTAACCATGGCTTCTTACCTCCTGTAGATTTGATGTAGCAATCCTACTCCTCCTCTATGAAGGGCCCATGAGGAGACCATGAAGAATTCTTCATCTTTCCAGCGGACGCGGGGCTGGGGTTCTCACGGCATGAAATGCCATTGAGGGGGTTCAAGCTGTCGGGAAATCGAGGGTATTTAAGTTAGGCGAGAATCGTCTGGTGTGTCGAAACCGGAAACCGCAGGGTAAAGATGGAGCCCTTGTGGATTTGGCTGGCGACCGAAATGGTGCCGCCGTGAGCTTCCGCGATTTCCTTTACAATGGGAAGTCCGAGTCCGGTGCCGGCGGAATCTTTCGCCCGCGCCCAATCGGTCCGGTAGAACCGCTCGAAGAGATGCGGGATATTCTCCGGCTCGATTCCATGGCCCGTATCCTCGACGGCCACGTCCACCCATTCCCCGGCGCTATGCAAATGGACGGTGACGGACCCGCCGGACGGTGTATATCGAAGCGCATTGTCGAGTAAATTGATCAGCGCTTGTTTGAGCCACTGCGCGTCGCCGAGAATGGGCGGAACCGATTCGGATACGAATGACAAAGCAATGCGGTAGTCATCCGCCAGCAGGGTCAACTCGTCCACAATCTCTTGAATCAGCGGTTCCAAGGCGAGAGGTGCGAGATGAATGGGAGGTTTGCTGCTGGTGAATTTTGCAAGCGTCAAGAGTGGGCGTGTCAACGCGATGAGCCGCCCGACTTGTTCCAGATTATTGATGAGTGCATCGCGATATTCTGCCGTCGTCCTGGCTTTCATGAGTGCGACCTCCAAATTGCCTTGGAGGATGGTCAGAGGGGTCTTCATCTCGTGGGCGGCGATTTCGCAAAAGTTCCGTTGGACCTCGCTGTTTCGCTGGAATCGATCCAACACGGAGTTGACCGCCTGGGTGAGCCGCCGAAATTCCCGATAGGGTGAATCCACCGCGAGGCGTTTCCCTAGATCGGCCTCGGACATCGTTTCGGCGCGAGCGCATAAGGTCTCGATCGGAGCCAGCACTTTCTTTGCCAGCCACACACTACCGATCCAGGCGACGACGAGCGTGGCCCCCGACCCAAGGGAGAGCAGAAACATCAGACCATACAGGGTCTCTCGGTAATGGCGCAGCGAGGTTTCCGTCTGAAGGACATACTGAATATGCCCGTCTTTCATAATGGAGAGGAATAGATGTCGGGCAGGCATTCCGGTGGCCGACTCAATCGTGACAAACACCGTGTGCTCGATCTGGACTTGCCGAAAGATATGGGGGGGAACCGACTCCTGCACCGCCGCATTGGGGCTATTCCACAGAAGCCGGCCGTCCGCCGAGAAAACACGAAGCGAGTGAGGGATATCCGGTAGAACCTGCCGTTCCTGATTGCTTCGGCCGGCCGGCCCCACATCCTGGCCGCTCTTTTCAAATATCTCGGGGCGTTGTTCAACGAGCTCGGCTAGGGAGTCCGACAACTCTAACAGCAGTCCGTCCACGAACCGGTTCAACAGGACCTCGCTCGTAACGTACACAAGGGCGGATAAGACGAGTAGCCCCGCCATCAACAGGAAGGTAGACCAACTGATGAGACTGCGCAGGGATTTCACGCGGCTGTTTCCGGTTCTTCGAGCATGTACCCGGCGCCGCGCACAGTGGCGATCAACGGAGGTGAAAAATCACGATCGACCTTGGCCCGCAGCGCTCGAATATGGGCATCCACGATGTTTGTCATGGGGTCATAGCTGATGTCCCACACATGTTCGATAATCGCCGTTCTGGTCAACACCCGATTCTTGTTGCGCAAGAGAAACTCAAGCAGAGCATATTCCTTATTCGTCAGAGAAATTTCCTGCCCGGCCCTCCAGACGCGGTGGGAAGCCGGGTCCAGCTTCAGATCCGCCGCTTGAAGGTGCACCAACTGCTGCGGGCTCCCCCGGCGGAGCAGGGCTCGGATTTGAGCCAGTAGTTCAACAAAGGCGAAGGGCTTAGGCAAAAATTGATCCGCACCGGTATCGAAGCCGGAGACCTTGGTCTCCAGCGTGTTGCGCGCAGTCAACAGCAGCACCGGAGTCATATTGCCCTTGGCGCGCACGCGGCGGCAGAGCGTAAGGCCGTCGAGCTTGGGCAATGTGATGTCGAGGATCAGCAGATCGTATGCCAGGCCTTCTTCGCCGTCTGGCGCGACGTCCACTGCGTATTGCTCTTCTCTCAGACCCTTCCGGATAAACTGAGCAAGGTTCACATCGTCTTCAACGAGCAGTATTCGCATTGACTATCCTGGTTCCAGGCTTCTGAACGACCTTCAGGGCGTCACGATCCGCTATATTATGCCATCTCTCGGCTGTCCGGTCACTCTACTACAAATCAGGCAGGAGATCGTCGGACTCAATGGGGGCACGGTCGTTCGTCAGTGAAGATGCGCCGGAGGTAGCTGTGTCATAACAACGTATGAATGGATGAGGAAATCGCTGGAAGCTCTGTGAAACAGACCGTCGTCTCGTCGGTCAGCACAGGCTGCTTCGGCAGTTTGTGACCACTAGGTTGGTCGCTTTCTCGCCCGCTTCGAGGTCAATGGTCAGCCACGCAATTCCGGCTGTCCGTTCGTCCTGGTGGGAGCCGCCTCCGCCTTCGATCAGACTCACGAGATAATACCGGCCGGCCGGGATCTTCATGAACCAGAAATGTCCGGTCGGGTTGGCTCTCGTGGTGCGAAGATAGGGAAGCAATCGCTTTTCGGTCAGGAGCTGAGCCAGCCCGTCACGGGCACAGTCCGCTTGTTGGCGGGACATGAGGCCGTCGTTGGCGGTCGTGTCGTCGTTCGAGATGCAGCCGGTGGTTCGTACATGGTGGTCGAACCAGTAGCGTGCGATCCACCGGCTCTTGATCCTCGTGAGCGACGGCCGGCCGCTGGACGGCGAATATAAGGACGAGTATGCCTTGGAGGACACCAAGACGGCGCTTCGTGAAGTCAGACAACGAGGCATCAATCCGTTTTGTGTGACTATCGATCGGGAGGCCGACCTCTACATGCGTCGTATGTACGGTGACGTACAGTTTGCCGTGATCGACCGTGTAGAATCGCTGCCATCTCGATTGCCGCGCATGTATCATAGGCTGACCAGATAGCGGATGTGTGCCGCGAAGGGTTGGGTGAGGGGTAGGGAGAATTGATGGCGAATCCAGTAGAACGACCCGCGGTTCCGGCCTGGCTCCATAAGCTGTTTACCGGCCATCAGTATCCCTATGTCCGCCGGCTAGCGAAGTTTGCGCAGCCGCTGAAACCTGGCGAAGATCGACAGGAACCGACCAAGGAACTGATCGAGGCGAAATTTTGGGAAGTTTACCCTCGATGCCGGGCCAAAGTGTTACAAGAAGTGAAAGCGGGTATGATTGTGGTCTTTCATGACTTGGGCGAATATCCGGCGGGCGGCTATCAGGAATTGATCGACAATCCCGAAGCCTTTCTGGCTAAGACGTACGGCAAAAAGAAAATCAAAGTGAATTTTTACGACGGCGATAATTTCGTCTGCACAATCAACTTCAAAGTGGCGGGCTGGACAGAGCATGAACATGTAGGCTGAGGTTCAGGCTAAGGTCAAGGCGGATTTGGAGATGGGCAATCTTCCTTGACCTCAACCTAAGCCTAAACCTTCGCGGGGGGAGGAACGGAAATGGGGTGTCCTAAAATTACCGTGGTGGGTGCGGGGAATGTCGGGGGAACGACGGCGCAGCGCTTGGCCGAGAAAGACACCTACGATGTCGTCTTGGTCGATATCACGGAGGGTATGCCGCAGGGCAAGGCGCTCGATATCTCGCAAGCCGGACCGGTGTGCGGATATAGCACCCGTGTCGTCGGCACCAATGGCTATGACGAAACCGCCGGCTCATCGGTTGCGGTCATTACGTCCGGCATTCCGAGAAAACCGGGCATGAGCCGCGACGAGCTGCTGTCGACCAACGCGAAGATCGTGAAATCCGTCGTGTCGCAATTGGTGGCCCGCTCCCCGGATATCATTTTGATTCTGGTCACCAATCCGTTGGACGCCATGGTCCATGTGGCTAGTCGTGTCAGCGGACTGCCCAAATCAAGAGTCATTGGCATGGGCGGTATCTTGGATTCCGCCAGAATGCGCACGTTCATCGCAGCCGAATTAAACGTGCCGGGACCTGACGTGCAGGCCATGGTCTTGGGAGGCCATGGCGATACGATGGTGCCGCTCCCGTGCTATACCACTGTGAAGGGCAAGCCCGTCTCTGACCTGATGCCCAAGGACAAACTGGATGCGATCATCCAGCGGACGCGTGATGGAGGAGCGGAGATCGTAGGTCTGCTGAAAACGGGCAGTGCCTTCTATGCTCCGTCCGCCTCGGCGGTAGATATGGTTGAGGCAATTTATAAAGATGAAAAGCGGGTGATGCCCTGCTCGGTCCTCTGTGAAGGCGAGTATGGACTGAAGAACGTCATTATCGGACGCAGTGGCGTGGAACAGATCATGGAGTACGAGTTGACCGTCAACGAGCGAGCGGCATTGGAAACATCGGCGAACGCTGTCCGGGAACTCTGCGCTGCTGTGGACCGGCTCATGGTGTGAGGAGGAGCCGTCGGTCGTCATGAGCCGCGCATCAACGGAGAATCACCGGTGCCTTCTCCATACGTTTGACGAATGGCGGTTGGCGAATGACGAGGCGTGCGAACTTGACATTGGAAGAAGGGCTACAGTACAGGTATGAGCTTACAGTCAACCGTTCGATGAGAGGAAGCTATGAAATTTCTTGAAAATCCGACGCAGACGA
>JABMDE010000042.1:19112-22898 GCA_015904055.1 Nitrospira sp.
TCCAAAGTTGTGATTTTTCACGCGGGATGGACGATGTCGATTGCGGCAGAACCACGTCTTGTTCAAAAACTCGATGGCGCCCCTTGGGAGATTGACGGCTATTTGAAGGTCGGGGGGTATGAAGCCTGGACACGATGTGTCAAAGAGTTGAAGGCACCCCAAGTCGTCGATGAGTTGAAGAAGTCCGGTCTCCGTGGACGGGGCGGAGCGGGATTTCCGACCGGGGTCAAGTGGGACAAGGTGCTCAATCACCGGGTTCAGGAACGGTACTTTGTCTGTAATGCGGGCGAGCATGAACCGGGGACATTCATTGAGGGCTGTCTGATTGCCTCCTATACGGTGAAGGCCAAGGCGTCCTTTATTTATGTGAACCATGAGTATCATGAAGAACGAGAGAATCTGAAAAAAGCTCTGGCACAGGCGAAAGAGCGGGGTTTTCTCGGGAAGAATGTGTTGGGAAGCGGGTTCGACATCGAATTGCAAGTCTTCGAAGGCCACGGCAGTTATGTCGCGGGAGAAGAGACCGCCATGCTGGAGTCCATGCAGGGCCGTCCGGCTATGCCGAGGCAGAAGCCGCCATTCTATCCAACGGACTTCGGTCTCTACGGCAAGCCGACATTGGTGAACAATGTCGAGACCCTGTGCAACATTCCTCGAATCCTGCACAAGGGCGCGACGTGGTTTACGCAGGCCGGTACGGAACGGTGTCCCGGCACGATGATGTTTTCATTGAGCGGCGCGGTCAATCGGCCCGGTGTGTATGAAATGCCCATGGGCGTCACGATCCGGAATTTGATCGAACAATGTGGCGGGGGCGTGCCGGGAGGCCGCAAGATCAAGGCGGTGTTTCCAGGCGGCCCGGCCTTTTCGATGGTGACGGCGGATCAGCTCGATCTGGCCATGGATTTCGATTCATTGAAAAAGGCCGGAACGGGGTTGGGCTCTGCGGGTGTGATCGTCGTCGACGATGCAACCTGTATGATCGCCAAGACGCTCCAGTTTTCCGACTTCTTCAAGAACGAAAGCTGCGGCCAGTGTCCTCCCTGCAGAATGGGAACGATTAATTTAGCTGCGTTGATGGCCAAAATCGAAGAGGGCCAGGGGACCCAAAAGGATCTCGACAGCCTTCTTCAGCTCTGCGGATTTGTGAAAGGCACCGGATATTGCACCCTGGTGACGGGTGCATCGGTCCTGGTGCAGAGCAGTCTGAAATTGTTCCGCCAAGAGTATGAAGACCATATTCGATTGCAACGGTGTCCGTATCGAGCCGTCCCGACCGGTGTGGGAGCCCAATCCTAGGAGATCGTAATGCCGCGCGTGACGTTTCTGTATTTCGGCGAAAGAATCGGAGAGGTGGACGTCAACACCTCGCTTCTGGATGCGGCGAAAGGGCTGGGGCTTCCTTTAAATCATGATTGCGGAGGGAATGCCTCCTGTACCACATGCCGGGTCGAGGTTCAGGCTGGGCTGGACCAGCTTTCCGAGATCGATTTTGACGAACAGGATCTGCTGGACCGCGAAGCGTTGAGCGAACCGCAGCACCGGTTGGCCTGCCAGGCGAAAGTGCTGGGCGATGTCGTCGTGCGCGTTCCGGGAAGCAAGTGGGAAGCTCCGGGCAAAGAAACGGCAGAAACCTGGGGAGTTGATATTCGGTAGAGAGGTGTTACACTAAGCCAACCCAGAGAGCGGGTTGCGAATCTGGAATATAGGAGGACGACAATGGTTACGATTACACAGGTGGCGGAACAGAAAATCAGAGAGCTGATGGCCGAAGAGAAAGATGTGGTCGGGTTGCGGGTGTATGTCCGCGGCGGCGGGTGCCATGGCTATCAATATGGGATGGCCTTCGAATCCAAAACGGCCGAGGACGATACGATCGTTGAAATGGGCGACGTGAAAGTCATCATGGACTCGCAGAGCGCGCCGTTGTTGCAAGGCGCGGAAGTCGATTACGTGGATAGCGTGCAGGGATCGGGATTTTCTATCAAGAATCCCCAAGCCAAGACGACCTGCGGCTGCGGCAGCTCATTTAGTTCCTAAGTGGTCTATCCGAATGTCCGGGGGAGCGCCGCCCACGGGGTTTTTATTATGAGGCCAGGGTTGCTCACCGAATGAGTGACCCTGGCTTTCGTTCTTTCGCAGGGTGCGGATGCTTCAGATACATGTGACCAGGCGCTATCGGTTTTGTGCCGCCCACAGGCTGCACACCGACCACCGTACACCGGAGGAAAATCAGGTTATCTTCGGGAAATGCAACAACCCGAATGGTCACGGCCATAACTATGCGGTGCTGGTCACAATCAGGCATGACGGGAGCGACGAAGCAGGCAGCCTGGCACGGCTCGATCACATCGTCCATGAGACCGTGATCAAGCGGTTCGACCATCAGGATCTCAACAGCGACAAAGAATTTGCCGACCGCACCACGACCGGAGAGAATCTTGTGAAATTGATCTGGGATTTGTTGGAATCGAAACTACCGTCCGGGCAGCTTGAAAAAGTGGGCGTCATCGAGACCAGGGACAATTATTTCGAGTATGCCGGACCGGCTCAATTTATCGGGGGGGCGCGTGGCTAAGCGGAGGCAGACGGAGAAACATCGGAGTCCGGTCGAGGATGTCGGCGGAAGCGGGCAACCGGCTGATTTGCAATCTCTGCAATCGCTGGTGACGCAGATGTTGCTCGCGCTCGGCGAAAAACCAAACCGCCACGGCCTGCTCAAAACACCGGAACGGGTTGCCAAGGCGCTCGCCTTTATGACCCAGGGTTATCAACGTAACATCGATCAACTCCTGAACGGGGCCCTGTTTCCGATCGAATACGATGAGATGGTCATCGTGAAAGACATCGATTTCTTCAGCATGTGCGAACACCATCTCTTGCCGTTCTTCGGCAAGGTCCACGTCGGGTACCTGCCCAACAAGAAAGTCGTGGGTCTGAGCAAGATCCCGCGCATTGTCGATACGTTCGCTCGTCGGCTTCAAGTGCAGGAGCGATTGACGGTCCAAGTCGCCGAAACATTGAAGGACAAACTGAATGCGAACGGGGTGGGGGTCGTCGTCGAAGCGCGGCACCTCTGTATGATGATGCGTGGTGTGGAGAAACAGAATACCGTAGCCGTCACCAGCTCCATGCTAGGCGCGTTCCGCAGCCAGCCGCAAACCCGACTGGAATTCCTTAAGTTGATTCGAAGAACCAGCGTCGGCGACTCAGACTAAGCCGCCTCACCGGCATCTTCTCAGCGACGTTGTGTCTCTGCCACGCTCTCAATAAACGACCGTACGATATGAGTGAACCGTTCAGGCTGTTCCACGTTCGCCAGATGCGCGGCACCTGGAATGATGGCCAGGCGGGCGCCTGGAATCTGATCGGCCATGAGCGTGGCGTCGGACAGCGGGGTCGCGTGGTCCAATTCGCCGACGACAATCTGGGTCGGGCAGTTGATCTGTTTCAAGAGCGGTATGGAATCGGGCCGCTCGGCCATTGCCATTAAATCTCCTGCGATGCCGCTCACCTGATTACCTTCAATCATCATGCGTACCCGGTGAACGATCTCCGGCCTCGTCCGGATCGTTACGGGGCTGAGCAATTTCGGGATCATGATGTCGGCAACCGCCGATGGGCCCTTCTTGTAAGCGGTCTGAGCCATCTGAAAGCGTCCCTCTTTCCCCTCCGGCGTATCCGCCTGCGCTCTCGTGTCCGCGAGCACGAGTCCTTTCACACGATCGGCATGTTTCCGATACAAGGCGAACAGAATATAGCCCCCCATCGATAATCCGACGAAAA
>JABMDE010000043.1:0-13757 GCA_015904055.1 Nitrospira sp.
CTCTTACGTTGGTCAGCCGATTTTTTATCCACAGCCTCAACGTTTTTCTGGGGATCAGGGTCCAATAAGCAGGACTGGAGCGGTGTTCCAACTCTGTCAAGAGACAAGCTCAAAAATCGTCGAAGAGGGGATGAGCGGAGAAGATCAGAAGAATCATTCGCTTGTGAAAAATCGAGATGCAGTGCGTTCGGCAGGATTATTTTTTTCGATACACGTTCAGCCCCACCTTCTCCTGACGATCTGGGATTGTGACATTTCCCTCTGTTGATGCAATGATGATCGTCTTGCCCGATGCCGACGGCCCAAACTCCTTCGACAGATCAACTTTGATCGTCAACCATGTGCCCTCAACAGTCATCTCCACATTCTTCATATTCCAGTCCTTTCCCTCATACCATGGCAGAATGAATGGTCGACAGACCTCCTCCTGCTCCATCTAATCTTATTCATTGGGAAGTCTCCGGCTTCGCTTGTAGTAGCAACTGATTCAATCGTTCCTGCTGTGGCTGTGCTATCGACACAAAACTCACTCCGACTTGACGCCCGCGACTCCAGCGTACTGCCGCCCGCTCGATAAGAAGCGGCGCAGCCTCAGCCGGCACCTCGATACGGATCGCGACCGACATGCCGGCATACACTTGAGCGTCGCATTCAATGAGGCAGCCGGTTTTCGACAGATTCATAACCACCCCGGCCCATTCCTTGCGCGGGGATCCGGTCATGATGCTCTGAAGTTTTACTGAGAAGCGCTTCTGACGACGAAGGTCCATAACCGAACCTCTTGAGAAAATACCGGATGCCGCTCCACGCACAATCCAGTCTCTCGGCTTTCTAGGCAGACCAGAAACCGGATGGCTTGGCTATCTGGAACCCTTACCCAATCCGCAGCATGCTTGGATTAATAGCCCCGCCCTGTACTACCCCCTCGGCCCATTCGATCCAACGGCAGCGCCTCGTACCGCTTTTTTAAGTCCGGATGCCCGTTGAGAAAACCCTTCACCGCCGTATCGTCGGCAAAGATCTCCGGACTGCGCTTGCGATAGTCCGCGACCGTCAAGTTATGCTTGGCAAGCAGCGTGGTGAGCTTCGCATTAATATCGGCTCCCATTTCCTTCATCTGTTCCGGAGAGGGCCGCTGCCCCTCGGCAAACTGCGCTCCACCCTGAAAGTAATTCATCATCATCTCGCCGATTTCAATGCGGGCTTTCACAAACGTTTCTATTTCAACCGGTTCCGCTGCCAAACCGACAACTGCGGAAAGCATGATACCCGCTACAATGGCGAGCCCGTATCTGGCCTGAGTCATCGTCATAGTTTCCTCTTCTTCGTGTGAATCAAGGGAACATCCGCACAATGGAATACGATCATATCATCTTAAAGTCAGAAACAGATAGGCCCGGACTGCTGATCACCGTTCATCACGAAACTGCAGAACCTTCAACCTCACCGGTCTACGCCGGCCACCGACATCAAAAGCGGCATCACCGCCGATCCTCTTCGACTGATTGCCCCTGGAGAAAGAGTGCCTGCTCCAGAGTGCGGAAGAATTGCTGATAGGGCGCGGGGTCTTCGACCGCGCGCAGATAATATTGGGCGCTGGTGCGCACCACGAGTTGCGCAGCGTTCCGCTTACGGACGGTGGCGGTAAACCGCACAAGATTGTTTCGATGGTAAAAGGGACCCCACGTTTGGTACTGACGGTTGAGTACGAGCAACGCATCTGGCTGGTAGAACACATAGCTTAGATCCAGACCGTAGATCTGCTCGTTCTCGACAAATTTCTTTGCTGACACGACACCCAGTTCTTCATCCAGCACCTCTAACTTGAAATCCAGGTCTTGTAAGGTGGAGACGATTGCTGCGAGCATCCGCATCCGGTCCGTAGTGTCAAACGCGCGCGATTGGGCAGCGCGGATCTTGACCTGGCTTTCTTCAGAGAGCCAGATTTGCTCATGCGAATCCCATTGGTTGTCGTGCCGCAATTCGTACGGCATCGGGCAACCTTGCAACAACAGACAGAGCACGCCGCCGAGCATGAGGCTCAGCCTCTGTATCCCTGCAGTCAGCCTGTCGTATCCTGCTCGGCCGGTCACAGCTGAACTCATCCTGGTTAGTGTTTGACTGCAAACAGCGAGCGTTCCAGTGTGGCGAAGAAATTCTGATAGACCTTGGGATCTTCGATAGGCTTGTTGTTGTAAATGGCATTGGCGCGAATCATCATTTTTCCTTCGGATTCTTGGCGTACCGTGACGGTGACGCCCACGACATCATAATAATGTGGCTCGGCAAACCGTGCGGCCGTGACCAGCCCCAGGGGCTCATTCGCGCGTTCGATGATGAAACCCAAATCTTGAAGGGCCGAAATGACACCGCGCATGGCCACTTGCCGATCTTTTATGTCGAACGATCGGGTTTGCACACTACGGATCTTCATCTGCGCTTCAGTTGGCGCAAGCAGGTCCACGCTCGGCTGGGGCGCAGCACAGCCCTGCACGATGACAAATACGGCAATCCCGACGATTCCCCCAACTCTGTATTGTTTCATCGTGGCCTCATTAGAGCGCGAATGGCTCCAGGAAAACGGCTTTGGACAATTTGGCAAAAAACGTTTGGTACATTACAGGGTCCCGCAACATTTCCATCCGTTGCTGGCCCGGTGGGATCGCCTGTTGGCCGGACGAACCATCCCCTTTCCAGACAACCCGGTAAAACATCACCCGGACTTCCTGGCGTGTGGCTTCCGGGTTCACAGGCCTGGTGACCAGCGCGGCGGCAATTTTTTGATGCAGGTCCACGGGAATGACGATCGGAGGCTGCTGAACCAACACCAGGGCGGTGCTTAGGAGAAAAACGAAGAAGCGGCTGATGTCTTGACCGTACTCGCGAGCACTTCGTTCTTTTGTCGCCCTCAAGAACCCCACGTCGCGCACGCTTTCTTCGACCTGAAATCCCAAATCCTGCAAGACAGCCGCCGACGCAGACAGTAACTCCGCCTCATCCTTGGTCTCGAACATACGGGTTTGCATAGCCCGGTTTGCAGCACTCTCGGGCGTCAGCTGGAAAAGTTCTTCGGGCTGTGAGTGCGTGACGCATCCAGCTAGCTGCCCCGCAAGAACCAGGCTGCCAGCGACCAGGTACAATCGCCTGAGCACAACGCTTGTACCCCAATTAAAATTGCGTCGAATTGTAGGCAAAGTCGCGAACCTTCTTGTCTTCATCATACTTGATAATGATGGTGAGTGTCCGCTGCCGCTGCGAACTGGAGCTATTCCGCGAACTGGCGCCGAGAATGATGAGGCCCGCAAAGGTGGAGCTGGCTGTATCGACCCGATCGGTGGAGACCTTATCGTAGATCCAGACCTCTCGACGTTTCTCATCTGTCGTGACGATGTTCGGGCTGCCGAGCAATTCCACCACCTGAGAGGCCGGCATCCCGACTTTAACCTCTCCCTGCACCTTCCCGACTGTCAGCCGGTCTTCTTTAATTTCGGCCTTCTCGCCCGCACATCCCGCGATAGCCACCGCCAGACACACACCCAACGCCATCCATGTTCGTTTCATTGGAAGTTCCTCCTGAAACACGACAACTCTGTCTTCAACCGATACCTCTCTAAATTAGGATACACCCTCCTAGATTAGAAATCATCTTACGAGCCATGCCTCCCGTTACCATAGGAAGGGCTCACCTGGCCGGCCCCACGATAGATACCCCCCCGGATACCTTCCCGCCTCCACCTTTAGTTTTGCTCAAGCACAACCGATAGTGATAAGGAACGCCGCTTCGGCTTAAACCGATGTCCGTAACTGTCACACCGGCAATTATGTGTACGGTCTACTCGGAAAGGCTCTAATATGACCTCAGCTCAAGAACTTGTTCGATCCTGCTCCAGCATCTTTACACTTCCGGAAATCTACATCCGCGTCCGCAATGTCGTCGACAACGATGGACGACCTGGCGAACGCGATCAAAATTGATCCCGCCATCTCGGCGCGCCTCCTAAAAGTCGTGAACAGTCCGCTATATGGCTTCCCGAAGCAAATTGACAATATCAGCCGTGCGGTCAACATGATCGGCATGCAATCCGTCAGTGACTTAGTCGCCGCCACCATCATCGGGCGGACCTTCTCAGGAATGACGGCGGGACTCATGGACCTTCCGGCTTTTTGGAAGAAAAGTGTACTCTGTGCCTTGATGGCAGGGAAAATTGCCAAAGCCAGCGGCATCATGGAAAGCGAGCGGTTCTTTATCGAGGGACTCTTACGGGACATCGGGCACTTAGTACTCTATCAAACCGTGCCGCAACGGGCGCAGTCTGCCCTGATCGAATCCGGACATCTCGGAACGAGGCTGGCTGAAGTGGAGCAATCGAATATCGGATGCGACTTTGCCGAAGTCGGTGCGGAGTTAGTTCACTTCTGGGGTATGCCGAGTCCCATTGAGCAGGCCATTCGCCACCAGCTCCATCCACACGAAGCGGTTGAGTATCAGATCCACGCATCGATCGTTCACCTGGCCGGAGTTGTCGCCGATGACGCGCAATTGGAAACGAATCAGACTGTCAATCCACCTCCATTTGACCCGTTTGCGCTCTCGTGCACACAGTTCAACGTAGACGAGCACCGGACCCTGCTCGACGAAGCTCAGCAGGAACTTCAGGACACGCTGGCCTTTATTTCCCCGTTGGCGGCGGCCGCATAGCAGGAGACTGCACCGGCTACGGCTCCACCGGGCATAGACGCCACCCGATCGGCCTGATGAGACACGTATCCTATTCTTCCTCCTCATCGCTCCTGTGCGCCGATGGAATTCCATAGCGTTTGCATTTCTCCCATACCGCTTTGCGGGACAAGCCGAGGATCTTCGATGCCGCCGTTCGGCTCCCTTCAACGCGCTCCAGCACAGACAGTATATACTCCTTCTCGAAACTCTCCCGCGCAGCAGCCAGTGAGGTCAGCGCTGTGTCTGCTTTCTTCGGCCCCCCGGTCAAGCCCTCGCTGCAAAAACCACAAGAGTCTTGTGGTGGCCCGCCCAGATACGGGCAGGATTGGAAACCGCACAGGTCGGCCGGCTGAATCACCTCCCGCTCATGCCCCAACGCCACGGCCCGTTCGACCACGTTTTCCAGCTCTCGTACATTCCCCGGGTAGGAATAGCGCAACAGCAACTCGCGCGCAGGCGGTGAGAATCCCCGCAGCTTCTTGTTCAGCTTGCCTGAGCAGGTGTCCAGCACATGCTCGGCAATCACCAGAATATCTTCCTGCCGCTCCCGCAGCGGTGGAATGATCACCTGCACAACGTTGAGCCGGTAAAACAGGTCTTCTCGAAACCGCCCCTGCGCAACTTCCTTGCGTAGATCCTTTTGTGTCGCACAGACCAGACGAACATCTGCCTCGATCGTGTCATTTCCCCCTACCCGTTCAAACGTCCGCTCCTGCAACACCCGCAACAGTTTCACTTGAACCGCCGGAGACAATTCACCGATCTCGTCGAGGAACAACGTTCCTCGATGGGCCAACTCAAACCGCCCCCGGCGCTGACGCATCGCCCCGGTAAATGCACCCTTCTCATGGCCGAACAACTCGGCCTCCAACAGTGTTTCCGGCAAGGCGGCGCAACTCACCTTGATCAGCGGAGCATCCCGCCGGGGACTGTTCTGATGCACCGCATTGGCCACCAGTTCTTTCCCCGTTCCACTTTCGCCCAGAATCAACACCGTTGAGTCGGTCGCCGCCACCAGCTTGATCTTGTCCAGCACCGCGCGCATCCGGCTGTTGACGCCCAGAATACCGCCGAAGCTGAACTTGTCTTCCAATACCGCCTTGAGATCCTGATTCTCCCGGCGGAGCGCAACGACCTGGCCGATCCGCTCAACGATCAGTAACAACTCATCCATCTGGAACGGTTTCGTAAGATAATCGATCGCGCCCAACTTCATCGCGCCGACTGCCGTGTCCACGGAACCGTGCGCGGTGATCACCACCACCTCCGTCTCCGGCTCCTTGTCTTTGGCTGCCTTGAGCACCATTAACCCGTCGGCGCCGGGCAACCGCAAATCGGTGATCACAAGGTCGAATCGCTTTCCCCGGATCGCATCGATCCCCTCGGTCCCGGATGCGGCCGCATGCACGTCATACCCGATAGCCTCCAGCGCATCCACCATCGACAAGCGCATCAGCGGCTCGTCATCGACCAGAAGAATGGTCAGCCCCTTCATGATTCCTTCTCCACAAGCGATGGTTCAGGTGACACCGGCAAACACAGTGTGAACGTCGTTCCTTTGCCGACTTCACTCTCCACAAGAATTTTCCCGCCATGACGCTCAACGATGCCGAGATTCACGGAAAGCCCTAACCCCGTTCCCTCCCCCTCGCCTTTGGTCGTAAAGAATGGATCGAACACGCGCGGCAGGATGGAGGGAGGAATGCCCGACCCCGTATCGCCGACTTCAACCAGGCAGATTCCCTCGGCAACGGAGGTCCGAATCGTTAACACCCCGCCGTGCTTCATTGCCTGCACCGCATTCAAGAGCAAATTCATCAAGACCTGTTCGATCATGTGGCGATCCACCATCACGCTCGGCAGACCTGCTCCCAATAGCGTCTCCAGTGTAATCCGATTGGGAGCCAATAGGTGGGTCGTCAGCACTAAGACCTGCTCGACAATCCGATTGATGTCAGACGGACTGAATTCCGGCTCATGCTGCTGAGAAAAATCGAGCAGTTGCCGGACAATCTTTTGCACCCGGCGGACGCCATGTTCCATAGACGCCCAATATTCCTCCTGACGAGCCTGGGATACGCCCCCTTTTCGAAGGTTGTAGAGACAATTGAGGATCCCGCCGAGCGGATTATTGATTTCGTGCGCCACGCCTGCCGCCAATTTCCCGACGGACGCCAGTTTCTCTGAATTGAGGATCTGCCGCTCCAGCTTCTTCGTTTCCGTCATATCGCGCGCAATGCCGAGCACGCCGAGGATCTCTCCCTCGACCCCTTGAAGCGGAGACACACTGACCATTACCGTGCGGGTTTCTCCCAGCCTGGTCATGACTTCGACTTCATAGACCTGCTTGGCGCCGATATCCAATGTACTCTTGAGCCGCCGGCCACGGTGGCGCCGCGAAAGGAGGGAGAGATAGGGCCGGCCCAGCAAATCATCTTTTCGATACCCCCAGACACCGACCTTGCTGTTGACGTAGGTAAACCGCTGATCCGTATCGAGCGTGTAGATGACGTCGTTGGCATTTTCGAGCAGATTCTCCAAATACTGTTTCGTTTCTTCGATTTCTCTGGTTCGCTCAGAACACCGGATCGATCATGTCGGAGATATGCATCAGCTCGTGGCGGCAGTACCGCGTCAACGCCGGATCGTAGAATCGGCGTGGAATCAGCTTGATTCCAACGCCTTTCAGCCCCTTCTCCTCGAACTCTCTCGCCAATTCTTTTTCCACCGATCCCCACTTGCGCAGAATATCGACACCCTCCTGATCTTCTTTCAGGACACCCTTCACCAGCACAATCCCTACCTTGCTCTTCAATAATGGATACTCGTTAAACGAGTCACGTACGATATCGGAAAAGCCCCATGTCCCGAAGAGATACTGATAGAGCTTCTTGAACTCTCCTTCCCGGTCTTCGAGCATGAATTTCTCGTAGATCGGATCGGCATGTTCATGAAACTCTTTGTAATAGGTCGGATCGCCTTCCCGCTCCGTCTTTTCAACGAAAGAATCGATGACTTCTTGCAGCAACGCGGGCTGAAACCTGATTTCCATCATGAGACCTCGAACCGTGAAAATCGCTATTGATTAGGTGGTCGGGGGCCGACACAAGCCGGCGAACTGAGATACTCCGTGACCGGCTTGACGTTTCGACGATGCCCTTGAACGTACCCGGCGTGACCCCTGAGTACGTTCCTTCTCACACATGTGGCGATCGAATCGAAGGGTTGACTTGCCCGCAGAGCATCTCTTACGATCTCGCAGGCTTGGCGAAAATTATACCGGCCTGATCGAACGGCAATCAAGGACCTGCCGGAGAATCTTATACCATCACGATGATGCCGGAACACACCATGACGCCTTCTCTACCGGGCTCACTTCCAGGATCTGCCGCTAGCACAGCGCAGACACCGCCAACCGACTTTCTAGACTATTGGAAACTCGACTGCCGCGAGGTCAGAACCTTCCGCGGCCATTCGCATGGCATCTGGACCGTCGCCTTTTCCCCCGATGGACTGACCCTGGCCAGCGGCGGCGCAGAACGCCTCGTCCGCATGTGGGACATCGAAACCGGCCGGCTGCTGCGTTCGTTGCGCGGCCACACCAACGATGTCCGGGCCGTCGTCTTCACACCGGACGGACAGACGCTTGCCACCGGGAGCGAAGACCGCACCATTCGCCTGTGGAACGGCAAGACCGGCGAGCCGACGAAAATTCTATTTACACGGTACGACCATAACGTGTGCAGCCTCTCCCTGTCGCCCGACGGCCTCATGCTGGCGCGCGGCAGCCACAACAAGGACATCAAGATTTGGGAAGTCACCACCGGCACCGAGCTGATGACGCTGCTGGGTAAAGACGAATATGATCATCACTGGTCCGTCTGCGTC
This sequence comes from Nitrospira sp., assembly GCA_015904055.1. The sequence goes on from JABMDE010000043.1 coordinate 8,609, forward strand.
GCCTTCTCACCCGACGGCATTCACCTTGCCCACGGCACCGACATCGGGAAGATTAAGATCTGGGAAGTGCTCCCGAGCGGCGAGGAAAAAGTGCTGCACGACGGGCATTGGCGGCGGGGCGTCGAAGACTCGACCGAGACGCGCGGCTACTACATCGAAGACGACGGCGGCTTTCAAAAGCCCATGGATTACTGGATCGGCGCCATGACCTTCACGCCTGACGCGAAGATACTGATCACCGGCAGCCGGGACCGCACAATCAAGCTGTTCGACATGCCCCATCTCATCGAGAAGAAATCCCTCACCGGCCACACAGGCTGGATCCGCAGCCTGGCCGTGTCGCCGGATGGAAAAGTCCTGGTCAGTGCCAGCGACGACCAGACCATCAAATTCTGGGATCTGGCCACAGGCAGGAACTTCCGAACGCTTAAGGACCACACCGGCGCCGTCCGCTGCATAACTTTTTCACCCGACGGCAAACGCCTCGCCAGCGCCTCCTGGGACCGCACAATCAAACTTTGGGAAGGTGGAGCGAAGGCGGAAGAGTAGTCACTGGTCCATTCCTCTCCTCGGTCAGGAGGATGACCTCCATAACACGTCACGTGCGACGTCACGGTATCCGTCAACCTTCTTGAGCGTTCCAACTGCGAAAACAGCACAAAACAGACCTTCTCGATCAATTCGGTGCAATTTCGTAGACCAGCGTGACGGTCGCTTCGACCTTCATTTCGCCCGGAGAGATCGGCGGTGCCCCTCCCTCTGCATCCATCGCCATCATCGACCGCGCCATATGGGACACCGGTCGAACCACGTGACCGCCCTCGTTGACTGAAAGCACCCGCACAAGCTTCACGCTCAATGTCTCGCTCAACGCAGCCGCTTTTTCATGGGCCCTGGCCGCAGCGATCTTCAATGCATTCAATCTCGCCGGCTGCTCATCGCGCAGAGCCCAATGCAGCCCCTGAAAGTGGTTGACACCCGCAGCCAGAACATCCTCAATCACTCTTCCGACCTTTTCCAGGTTCCGCACGTCCACCGTCACCGTGTTGCTCATCAGATACCCAATGATCTCCGGCGAAGCAGGCGGCGCGTCGCTGGAACGTTTGGGCGGCGGTTTGTACTGAGGAGACACCGTAAACGACGAAGTCTGGATACGCTCCTTCTCGATATGCTGATCCCGAAGCCGCTCCATGACCTTGGTCATCACGGCATTGTTCTGCCGTTGGGCATCGGCCAACGAGCGGGCTGCGGTGTCCATGCCGAACGTCACAAACACCTGGTCCGGCGCGAACGCCAGACTGCCGGTCGCCGACACCGTGATCGTCGACGGCTCCGGCCTGAGCTCATCATGAGCCTGTACGGCACCCGTCCACACTGCAAGCAGCGTGAGCACTGCAACAATTACCATGGATCTCCTCCTGTCATAGAAGCCAACCGTCTCTGCAGCGATCTTCACCCGAGAGCAGCCTACCCCGCAGTGACGTTCAAGGCAACTGGCTTGGCCCCCCTTGTCTAATCGCGGGCCGCATGACGACGGTCGCCCCGCACGACATCAAAATAATCTGAAAATCAATCAACATCCGCACAAGATTTGGGACGAATGCTCTCGTCCCCATGTTCTGTGGATAATCCTGTGAACAAGTTCCTGCGTGCGTGCAGAAACATGTGAATCCACCACACATCGCTTCACAATGCCTACTTTTTAGGCGTCTGCCGTGTCATGGGCATGCCCCTAGTAATTGTGGCTGGAAGCAGAATTTCTTATTTTTTTCCGCATTCCTAGGCCTGGACGACTTGACATGATGAAATCAGCGCTCCTGGAGCGTCTCCTGCATTGATGAGCTGATTTTTTATCCACAGCCTCAACGCTTTTCTGGGGATCCTGGTCCAATACGCAAGCCTGGAGCGGCGTTCCAAATCTGTCAAGGGACAAGCTCAAAAATCGTCGAAGAGGGAATAGGCGGAGAAGATCAAAAGAATCATTCGCTTGCGGAAAAAACGAGACGCCGCGCGTCCGGCAGGATTATTTTTTTCGATACACGTTCAACCCCACCTTCTCCTGGCGATTTGGAATCGTGACATTTCCTTCTGTTGACGCAATGATGATCGTCTTGCCCGATGCCGACGGCCCAAACTCCTTCGAAAGATCAACCTTGATCGTCAACCATGTACCCTCGACAGTCATTTCAACATTTTTCATTGCCGAATCCTTTCACGACTTTGTTATTGCTGCTTGATCGGCCCTCAGCCCCGGTGAGTTCACCTCATCTACTGAACACTTTCATGCAATCGATTCTGATGGGGACCGCAGATGGAAAGGGTACTGATACGTCGTATCTCCAGGGGCCATCCCTATCAATATCCACGCCCTGTACTGCCCCCTCGGCCCATTCGATCCAACGGCAGCGCCTCATACCGCTTTTTTAAGTCTGGATGCCCGTTGAGAAAGCCCTTCACCGCCGTATCATCGGCAAAGATCTCCGGACTGCGCTTACGATAGTCCGCAACAGTCAAGTTATGCTTGGCGAGTAGCGCGCTGAGCTTCGCATTGATATCTGCTCCCATTTCCTTCATCTGTTCCGGAGAAGGTCGCTGTCCCTCGGCAAACTGCGTTCCGCCCTGAAAGTAATTCATCATCATCTCGCCGATTTCAATGCGTGCCTTCACGAACGTTTCTATTTCGGCCGGTTCCGCCGCCATACCGACGACCGCAGAGAGCATGACACCCACTACAATGGCGAGCCCGTATCTGGCCTGATTCATAGTCATCATTTCCTCTTCTTCCCGTGCATCACGGGAACGTCCGCACGATGAAACACGATCATATCATCTTAAAGTCAGAAACAGATAGGCCCGTACTGCTGATCGTCGCTCATCACGACACTGCGCATCCCTTGCCCTCAACGGTCTCTGCTGACCGTCGACGTCAGAAGCGGCATCATCGCGGTCCTATTCGACTGATTGCCCCTGGAGAAAGAGTGCCTGCTCCAGAGTGCGGAAAAATATTTGATAGGGCGCGGGATCCTCGACTGCGCGCAGATAATACTGCGCGCTGGTGCGGACTACGAGTTGCGCAGCGTTCCGCTTACGGACTGTGGCGGTCAGCCTCACAAGATCACTACGGTGAAAAAATGGCCCCCACGTATGAATGTTCTGGGAAAGAATCAACAGCGTGTCGGGACGATACAGCAGATAGGAGGGGTCCAGGAACGTGGGCCGTTCGAGATCGACATATTTCTTGGCGGATACGATACCCAGCTCTTGATCCAAAACATCAACCATGAATCCGATATCCTGCATGGTCGCGACAATTGCTTCAAGGATCGCCGTACGGTCAGTCGTGTCAAACACCCTACTCTGTGCCGCACGGAGTTTGACCTGGCTTTCTTCAGACAACCAGATCTGTTCCCGTGAGTCCCACTGATTTTCGTGTCTCGCTTCGTACGGTGAGAGACACCCGTTGAGCAACAGGCTCATCCCTACCAGCCATACCAGAGCCCCACCGACTCTCCACCGGCGGCCTTGTCTGTACCATCCGGAACGCATCGCCCGTTTCAATCCTTCGTCATGAACAACGAACGTTCAAGCGTCGCGAAGAAATTCTGGTAGACCTTGGGGTCTTCAATGGGCTTGTTGTTGTAGATGGCGTTGGCTCGGATCATCACCCGCCCATCCGCTTGAGGACGGACGGTCACAGTAACGCCCAGCACATCGTAATAGTTCGGCTCGGCGAATCGGGCGGCACTGACTAGGCCGAGCGCGTCGTTGGCCCGCTCAATGATGAAGCCCAAATCTTGGAGCGCTGCGATGACACTGCGCATAGCGACCTGCCGGTCCTTCACATCAAAGGTCCTGGTCTGCGCACTTCTGATTTTCATCTGCGCCTCGGTCGGCGCAAGCAGCTCAGGGCCTGGCTGCGGAGGCACACATCCGTACACCATCGCGAAGGTCGCGCCTACGATCATTCCCCACACAGCTCGTTGTTTCATCCTGACCTCTTCGTCACAGTGTAAACCCCTCCAGAAAGACGGCCTTCGAAAGTTTGGCGAAGAATTGCTGGTAGAGAAGGGCGTTGCGGAGCATTTCCATTTTTTGCTGACCGGGCGGGATGTATTGGCGATCGAATTGGCCATCCCCTTTCCAGACAACACGGTAAAAGGTAATTCGAACTTCTTGGCGCGTGGCCTCCGGATTGATCGGCCGCGCGATAAGAGCGGCTGAGATTTTCTGGTGAACATCCACGGGCTCAAGCATTTTCCCCATAGACAGCACCAGCACAAAAAATCGCCTTATATATTGACCGTATTCCCGCGCACTCCGCTCCTTCGCTGCCCTCAAGAACCCTACCTCGCGCACACTTTCTTCGACCTGAAACCCAAGATCCTGTAAAACAGCTGCCGAGGCAGACAATAACTCTGTCTCATCCTTGGTCTCGAATATGCGGGTTTGCATAGCCCGGTGTGCGGCACTCTCGGGCGTCAGCTGAAAGAGCTCTTCCGGCTGTGAGTGCGTGACGCATCCACCGAGCTGGCCCGCAAGGACCAGGCTGCCGGCGACCAGGCACAATCGCCTAAGCACAACGCGTGCACCCCAATTAAAATTGCGTCGAGTTGTAGGCAAAGTCGCGCACCTTCTTGTCTTCATCGTACTTGATGATGATAGTGAGTGTCCGCTGCCGCTGCGAACTGGAGATGTTCCGCGAGCTCGCGCCGAGAATAATGAGGCCCGCAAAGCTGGAACTAGCCGTATCGACCCGATCGGTAGAGACTTTGTCGTAGATCCAGACCTCCCGGCGTTTCTCATCTGTCGTAACAATATTGGGGCTCCCGAGCAATTCCACCACCTGAGAGGCCGGCATCCCGACCTTAACCTCTCCCTGCACCTTCCCGACGGTCAACCGGTCTTCTTTAATCTCGGCCTTCTCGCTCCCACATCCCGAGACAGCCACCGCCAGACACATACCCAGCGCCATCCATGTTCGCTTCATTGGAAGTTCCTCCTGAAATACAATAACTCTGTCTTCAACCGATGTCTCTGTAAATTAGGATACACCTGCCTAGGTTAGAAATCATCTCGCGAGCCAACCCTCCCGTTACTATACGTACACGCTCCCTGGCCGTAACCCGCACTCCCCTCGATAGCCCCCCCC
>JABMDE010000043.1:13877-16566 GCA_015904055.1 Nitrospira sp.
TCCTTGCGCAGATCCTTTTGTGTCGCACAGACCAGACGAACATCTGCCTCGATCGTGTCGTTTCCCCCGACCCGTTCGAACGTTCGTTCTTGCAACACCCGCAGCAGCTTCACTTGAACCGCCGGAGACAATTCACCGATCTCGTCAAGGAACAATGTCCCGCGATGGGCCAACTCAAATCGCCCCCGGCGCTGGCGCATCGCCCCGGTAAACGCGCCCTTCTCATGGCCGAAGAGCTCGGCCTCCAGCAGTGTTTCCGGCAGAGCAGCGCAACTCACCTTGATCAGCGGAGCATCCCGCCGGGGGCTGTTCTGATGCACCGCATTGGCCACCAGTTCTTTCCCCGTTCCGCTTTCTCCCAGAATCAACACCGTCGAGTCGGTCGCCGCCACCAGCTTGATCTTGTCCAGGACCGCGCGCATCCGGCTATTGACGCCCAGAATGCCGCCGAAGGTGAATTTGTCTTCCAGTACCGCCTTGAGATCCTGATTTTCTCGGCGGAGCGCGACCACCTGGCCGATCCGCTCAACGATCAGCAACAACTCATCCATCTGGAACGGTTTCGTAAGATAATCGATCGCGCCCAGCTTCATCGCTCCGACTGCCGTATCCACGGAACCGTGCGCGGTGATCACCACCACCTCCGTCTCCGACGCCTTGTCTTTGGCCGCCTTGAGCACAGTCAGCCCGTCGGCGCCGGGCATCCGCAAATCGGTGATCACAAGGTCGAAGCGTTTTTGCCAAATCGCATCAATCCCCTCGGTCCCGGATGCGGCCGCATGTACGTCGTACCCGATGGCCTCCAGCGCATCCACCATCGACAATCGCATCAGCGGTTCGTCATCGACCAGGAGAATCGTCAGCCCCTTCATGATTCCTTCTCCACAAGCGACGGTTCAGGCGACACTGGCAGGCACAGTGTAAAGGTCGTCCCTTTGCCGACTTCACTCTCCACAAGAATCTTCCCGCCATGACGCTCAACGATGCCGAGATTCACGGAGAGCCCTAACCCCGTTCCCTCCCCCTCGCCTTTGGTCGTAAAGAACGGATCAAATACGCGCGGCAGGATGGAGGGAGGAATGCCCGACCCCGTATCGCCGACTTCAACCAGGCAGATTCCCTCGGCGACGGAGGTCCGAATCGTCAACACCCCGCCGTGCTTCATCGCCTGCACCGCATTCAAGAGCAAATTCATCAAGACCTGTTCAATCATGTGGCGGTCTACCATCACGCTCGGCAGGCCTTGTCCCAATCGAGTCTCCAGTGTAATCCGATTAGGGGCGAATAGGTGGGTCGTCAGCACCAACACCTGCTCGACGATCCGATTGATGTCGGCCGGGCTGAATTCCGGCTCATGCTGCTGAGAAAAATCGAGCAGCTGCCGAACAATTTTTTGTACCCTACGGACGCCATGTTCCATAGAGGCCCAATATTCCTCCTGGCGAGCCTGGGATACGCCCCCTTTTCGAAGGTTGTAGAGACAATTGAGGATCCCGCCGAGCGGGTTATTGATTTCGTGTGCCACGCCGGCCGCCAATTTCCCGACGGAAGCCAGTTTCTCTGAGTTGAGGATCTGCCGCTCCAACTTCTTCGTCTCCGTCATGTCGCGCGCAATACCGAGCACACCGAGAATCTCTCCCTCGACCCCTTGAAGCGGAGACACACTGACCATCACCGTGCGGGTTTCTCCCAGCCTGGTCATGACTTCGACTTCATAGACCTGTTTGGCGCCGATGTCCAATGTGCTCTTGAGCCGCCGGCCACGGTGCCGCCGCGAAAGCAGGGAGAGATAGGGCCGCCCAAGCAAATCGTCTTTTCGATAGCCCCAGGCATCAACCTTGCTGTTGACGTAGGTGAACCGCTGCTCCGTATCGAGCGTGTAGATGACGTCGTTGGCATTTTCGAGCAGATTCTCCAAGTACTGTTTCGTTTCTTCGATTTCTCTGGTCCGCTCCCGCACCTTCGACTCGAGGTCTTCTCGGTAGGACTGTAACTGGCGCTCAAGCCGCTTTCGATCCGTGATGTCCCGGAGCTGTAGCATAACCAGTACCTGATCGCCGCCTTCCACCCGAATCAGATCCATCTCGACGGGCGTCTCGCGCCCATCGGCATGAAAGACCGTCATTTCCTGGGTAGACACCGGTTGGCGGCCGGTGCTGGTATCGCGTAACCAGCCCACAAACGCGTGGTGATGGCTCACCGGCAGAACATCGAGCATATTCCGCCCGATGATGCTCACTTCCGAATGGCCCAGCGCCTGTTCTTCCCGCTTGTTCACAGCGACAACGATCCCCTCGGCGTTGACCATAAACACCGAATCGGCGACGAGATCGAAGAGGGCCTTGTACCGAGCTTGCGAGGCGACCAGCTGATGCGTGCGCTCGGATACTGCCTGTTCCAACCCGGTGGTATAGTGTTGCAGCTCCTGTTCCAATCGACGCCGATCCGTCACATCTCGAACAAATGCGCGGGAATGAATCAGCCCCCCGCGCGTGTGATCCAAGAGCGCCGTGGCATGAATTTCCACATCAACCGGACGGCCATCTTTTGCCAGTAACACCGTGTCCATCGATCCTTGCCCCTGCGCAACCAAGCGTTCAAGATACTGCAAGACTCGCGATTCCTGTCCGGGCTGAACCACGTCCCACAACTTCAGCGCCAGCATCTCATCAAGCGCATAGCCGAGCTT
>JABMDE010000043.1:16686-24763 GCA_015904055.1 Nitrospira sp.
GCTAATAACCACAACCGCCCCGCCACCTTCTTCATGTCGTTTCCAACCCCTTTGTCGCGTTTGGATTACGCATCTTTGTCTTTGTCCTCGTCCTCTCCACGCACCCTCGCGATATTCTCGCGCTGCAGCTTAATCTTGGTATTGTCGGCGATTTGAAGCGTGACCGTCTCTTTCCCCAGATTGACGACCGTTCCCCAGATGCCGGACGTCGTCACAATCTTGTCGCCCTTCTTCAACGCATCCAATAACGCCTTCTGCTCTTTCTGCTTCTTCTGTTGGGGCCGAATCAGCAGAAAATAGAATATGACGAAAATCAATATGAACGGCACAAACGTCAGCAGGCTGCTCGAACCTGAGCTGCCCCCGCCTGTCCCTTCAGCCCATGCAATAGAATCCATCAACATTGAACAGTTCCCCTCTTCATTAGCAGGATGTTGAAAAAGTCCGCCAGCTCTGTTCTCGCGTCGCCGGACGGCCTTGTTGACCATCCTGCGAGTATCCGACATTCATCGCAGCACGTGACTCTTTTCAAAAGACTATAACCCCCATAGTTGCTCAGCAGTCTGTTACATATCTTGCGGCATCCGCCGCATCGTACCAGATTCGCGATCGACCGAGGCCTTGACCTCGGGCGGTTCCTGCGCGTGGCTGCGATAAAATGCGTCTCGAAATTCCGGAAACGAGTCTTGTGCGATGGCGGTCCGCAACCGGCGCATGAAGTCTGAAAAATACCAGAGATTGTGGATCGTATTCAGCCTCGAGGCCAGCATTTCTTTGACCGTATACAGATGATGCAGATAGGCCCTCGAGTACCGGGCACAGACCGGACAGCCGCAGTCTGGGTCGATGGGCCGTTCATCCCGAACGTATTGCGCCTGTTTGATGACCACCCGCCCGCCTGTCGTAAACAAGGACCCGGTTCGGCCATGCCGGGACGGCACGACACAGTCAAATAAATCGATGCCGCGAGACACGCCCTCGATCAGATCCTCCGGATGCCCGACGCCCATAAGGTATCGTGGTTTGTCCTCCGGCAATTCCGGCACCGTTGCATCCAGCATGGCATGCATCTCGGCCTTGCTTTCGCCCACGGACAAACCGCCGACTGCATACCCCTCAAATCCCAGCGCCGTCAAATCTCTCGCCGACTGCGCGCGGAGATCGGGATCCAACCCGCCCTGAACGATACCGAACAGCGCCTGGTCCGTTCTTCTCCGGCTCGCCTGACAACGCTCCGCCCACAGCTTGGTTCGGCGGACTCCATCCTGCACCGCCTCCCGGCTTGCAGGAAGCGCCACACATTGATCGAACGCCATAATAATATCGGCGCCCAGCGACTCTTCAATCTCGATGGCTGTTTCCGGTGTAATGAAATGGGTCGAGCCGTCGATGTGCGATTGAAAGGTCACGCCTTCATCGGTCACGGTGCACAACTTGGCCAGACTGAAAATCTGAAATCCCCCGCTGTCGGTCAGAATCGCCCCGGACCAACCGGTAAACGAATGCAGCCCCCCCATTTCAGCAACGATTTTGTGGCCTGGCCGCAGATACAAATGATAGGCATTGTTCAGCATCAGGCGAAACCCGAGGCTATGCAGATCGTCCGGCTCAAGCCCCTTCACCGGCCCCAGGGAACCCACCGGCATGAAGGCAGGCGTCTCGATTACGGCGCGGGCGGTCCGCAATTGGCCGAGCCTGGCGTTGGAGTGCCGATCGCGTTGTCGAAGCTGGAATTGCATCATCGCCTGCTCTCTGCTCTTCCTACATCTGCTCAGGGGCTGACATCCCAAGCACCGACAAACCGTTTCGGATGACCTGCTGTACACTCCGCATCAGCACAAGCCGGGCCGCGGTCTTCTTGGGTGTCAGTTCTTCGACCGGTTCCGCTTCGCCTACTTCCTGTATGCCTGCCGGAGGCAGAATCCGGTGCTTGTTATAAAACGTATGCAACAGCGCCGCCAGTTGCTGCAAATAGTAGGTCATTCGGTGTGGCTCGAACGCCGACGCACTCATCTGAAGAATGTCCGGGTACGCAGAGAGTTTTCGGATCAGTCCCAATTCATCGGGATCGGTCAATACCGAAAGATCCGCGTCCGCCGCCGCAGGGCAATCAATCCCCCTGGTACCCGCGACACGCCAGAGACTTGAAATTCTGGCATGGGCATACTGCACGTAATACACCGGATTATCGGCAGACCGTTGCTTTGCCAGGTCCAGATCGAAATCCAGATGTGTCCGTGAATCACGCATCAGAAAAAAGAACTTCGCCGCATCTGCGCCGACTTCATCGATAACTTCCCCCATCGTAACGAACGATCCGGTCCGCTTCGACATCTTCACTTCGACGCCGGCCCGCAACAGCTTGACGAGTTGGACCAGCACCACATGCAGCCGCTCTTTCGGATGGCCGTACGCCTGCACCACCGCTTGCATGCGGGGAATATATCCATGATGATCCGCCCCCCAGACGTCGACAAGCAGATCGTACCCCCGCTGGAGCTTGTCTCGATGATAGGCAATATCCGACGCCAGATAGGTATATTCACCATCCTGTTTTTTGACGACACGATCCTTTTCATCCCCGAATGCCGAGGAACGGAACCACCAGGCGCCTTCCTGTTCAAAAAGGAGTCCACGGGACTTCAATTCATCCAACACCTGTTCAACGGCCTTGGATTCAAGGAGGGACGCTTCGCTGAACCAGGACTGAAACTCGATACCGAACGAGTTGAGATCTTCACGGATCTGCGCCAACATTTCCCGGTAGGCGAACAGGCGGCATTGCTCTTCGAGCTCAGATGGAGCCAGATCTTTCGCCGTATCGCCAAGCTGCTGCTTGATCCGTTCGGCCACGGCTGTAATGTAGACACCGTGATAGCCGTCTTCGGGAAATTCGACCGACTGCCCCGACAATTCCCGGTAGCGCGCATAGACCGACGCGCCCAGAAGCTTCATCTGCCGGCCCGCATCGTTGACGTAATACTCACCGGCGACCTCGTAACCCACCGCGTCTAATAAACGGGCCACCGCCTGCCCGACCGCTGCGCCACGGCCATGCCCGACATGCAGCGGACCGGTCGGATTCGCGCTCACATATTCGACAAGGACCCGACGGCCACGGCCAATATCCGCCTTGCCGTACGCCGCGCCTTGCGACTCAATTTCCTTCAGAACTTCCTGCCACAATGCGGGCTTCACGGTGAGATTCAAAAATCCTGGCCGGACGATCTCCACACGTTCAAAGAGCTGTTCTCTGCGAGGAAGATTCTCGACGATGATCTGCGCGATATCGTGGGGCGCCCGCTGTTCGGAAGAAGCCAGCGACATTGCAACCGTCGATGCTAAATCACCCCATTCAGGCCGCTTGGGTGCATCCAACGTGAGAGTCGGCCAGGCTTCCGTCTTCAGCTGCCCCTTTTTCTTGGCCCCATCGAGGGCTCCAAGCAAGGCTGTTGCGACCATCTCTTGGACCACGCCTTGAGACACGGAAAATCTCCTAAGTCGTTACCAATGAAAGAGAAAATGAACGGGGTACTGTAGCACACGAGTCCGGCTGAGACAAGGCGTATTGCGAAGGATTTCGAGGGGTTGTGTCTATCGGTCTTACGATCTTCCTGCCGGCTGCAACGATCTCTTCGGCTGGTATCGCAAAACACGGCTTCTCCAAACAGGCTGCGACACGTTCCCAGGATGGGCAGGTACAGAATGCTCCCCGCAACACCGTCACATGGAAACCTCTCGGCGCCCATCGTTCCGGGTCCGTCGGACCGAACAATGCAATGGTTGGAACAGCGAGCAACGCAGCCACGTGAGTCATCCCTGAATCATTCCCGATGTAGAGAACGGATCGTGCCAGGAGGCACGCAACAATCGAAAGATCACCTCCTGCAATCAGCGGTACAGTGGGAACCAGGTTGGATAGACTGGCTACGGATTCTCGGTCAGCCGGCCCTTCCAGAATGAGCGGGCACATATCCTCACGTTGGAATTGCGCTATCGCCATGGCCAGGACTTCTGGATGAACACATTTCCGTCGGCTTCCGCTACCGGGATGTATCAGGACGATGGGCCGGTCGAATGAAATCCCCATACGTCCAAGCTGGACCTGTCCTCGCTCCACAAGATCGGAGGGAATCTGTATCCGCCTATCGAGAGAGCCATCCCCTACAGTCTCACCGATCGTTTCCAGAAAACGATCGCCTTGATGCACCGCCTGTAATTCAGGGCTAAAGGGTGATTGAATGATCCTCTCCCGAACCCCGCAGCCTTGCAGCACGGTCTCGAGAGTTCCCCCTTCGTCAGTGGTCCACGCGACGGCACAATCACACTCGTTGAGCCAGCGGCCAAGTTCAGTTGAAGCAGAAACCGAGCCGGCAAAGAGGTCTGTGCAGGCGGCACCTTGTACCGGCATCCAGCTATCGACTATCCGGCACTCCAGCAGGAAGCGGCCAATCGGTTCGTTGGAGATGAGAAGACTACGATGCTGTGGAAATCGCGCCAGAATACGCCTCATCGCCGGGACTGCCAGCACAACATCTCCGAGAGCGCCAGGGTGGAGAATGACGATCGTGCGTGCCATGTGTTTATGCAGATGACGCGGGATCCGTTCCATGCGCATGCCGTATGCGCGCAGCATCCAGATCCGACGGCGTGTTCACATTCATAAACGACAGCCCATCGTGGTCGATCTCCCCTAATTCGCTTTCGACCACAAGCCGGGTGTGAAGCGACGGGTGTGTGGCAAGATACTGGATCTTCAACCGACGGGCATGCAGCATGTCCTCAATCACAGGAAGACAGCGCCGGCTATAGAGCGCATGCGTCGGTTGCAGTCCTTGTTCCAATCGAACCATGACGATATCCGTTTTGTCTTTGAAAGAAACCACATGGCGTACCAACGCGGGATTGAGAAACGGCATGTCACAGATTGAGAAACGGCATGTCACAGGCAACGACAAAGACATACTCTGTGTGTGCTTGTTTGAGTCCCGTATAGAGCCCGCCGAGACTTCCACAATCCGCCACCAGGTCACGGACCACCGGAACCTCCGCCTCCAACGGCGGGCTGTCTTGCGCGATCACGACACAGACCGTTTGAAAAATGGATCGGAGTACGGCAAGAGTCCGCTCAAACAGAGTGTGCTCCCCGACAAGGAGAAATCGTTTATCTTCGCCCATGCGTGTACTCTTACCGCCGGCGAGAAGAATCCCTGTCACATCGCCAATCATGGTCTCATCGACAACGCGCCTCTTTTAAAAAGAAAGAGGGGGTGAGTTTCCCCACCCCCTCCCTCTGCTTGTCCACTCGTCGTCTCGTTCGGATTAGAGCGTCTTGCCCTTCTTCCTGTTGGCGCGGCGGGTCAAAATCCACCCTTCCAACAGTACAACACCGAACGCAATTACGACCGGATAGATGTACGTTTCTTGTGGAATCGGAGGATTCATGAACGTGTAATAGAAGGCCGACACGGCCATCTTCCGTCCTGCATCGCCGTTATGACCGTCCCATGCAAAGAACACGGTGGGGATGTATTGTCCAACTTCAAAGAAGGTATCTTCATCGTAATCCTGATCCTTCTTATTGCCCACCGGACGCTGAATCATCACGTACCAACGGCCGTTCTTCCATTCACCTTTGAGGACTTTCAGATTCTCCTCATAGGTATCGCGCTCGACAAAGTCTTTATCCCATCCGGTTCCCAGGAAAGCCCGGACCGACCCATCGGCTTCCCACTTCACAATATCGACAGGGAACTGCTCGTTGGTGCCGAACAGGTAGCGCGGCTTGATCGGAGAAGGCAGCTCTTTCCACTTCACTGCCGTTTCGATGGCGATGGCATCGTTATAGACCGTGTACTTATTCTGATTCGACGCAATGGACCCCTCTTCACCGGTCTTCGGGTCCTGCTCCTTGATATCGATATTGACCTGTGTCGGCGCCCACGGAAGCTTCCCTTCCGCAACGCTCTTCGTTCTGTCGTCCCACTCCACGAGATACACAATATGTTTATCGTTGTAGAGCGAGCGAACCCAAATGTCGTCGATCCGATTGACGAAGTTTCTGGGCCATCGAGGGCTCCAAGCAAGGCTGTTGCGACCATCTCTTGGACCACGCCTTGAGACACGGAAAATCTCCTAAGTCGTTACCATTGAAAGAGAAAATGAACGCGGTACTGTAGCATACGAGTCAGGCCGAGACAAGGCGTACTGCAAAGGATTTCGAGAGGTTGTGTCCATCGATCTTGCGATCTTCTTCCCGGCTAAAACGATCTCTTCGCCCGATATGGCAAAACATGGCTTCCCCGAACAAGCCGCGACGTTTTCCCAGGATGGGCAGGTACAGAATGCTCCCCGCAACACCGTCACATGGGAACCTCTCGGTGCCCATCGTTCAGGGTCAGTCGGACCGAACAATGCAATGGTTGGGACAGCGAGCAACGCAGCCAAGTGAGTCATCCCTGAATCATTCCCAATGTAGAGGACGGATCGAGCTAGAAGACATGCAATGATCGAGAGATCCCCTCCTGCAATCACCGGCACAGCGGAAACCAGGTTGGATAGACCGGCTACGGATTCTCGGTCGGCCGGCCCTTCCAGAATGAGCGGGCACATATCCTCGCCTTGGAATTGCTCTATTACCAAGGCCAGGACTTCCGGATTAACGCATTTCCTGCGGCTTCCACTGCCAGGATGTACCAGGATGATGGGCCGGTCGAATGGAATCCCCATACGTTCGAGATGGACCTGTCCTCGCTCCACAAGATCGGAGGGGATCTGCATCTGCCCATCAAGCGAGCCGTCCCCTACCGTCTCGCCGATCGTTTCCAAAAACCGATCGCTTTGGTGCATGGCCTTCAATTCATGGCTAAAGGGTGACTGAATCATCATCTCCCGAACCCCACAGCATCGAAGCACAGTGGCGAGAGTCTCTCCTTCGTCACTCATCCACGCGACGGCGCAATCACACTCTTTGAGCCAGCGCCCAAGTTCAGTTGAAGCAGAGACAGAACCGGCAAAGAGGTCCGCGCATACAACACCTTGAACAGGCATCCAGGCATCAACCAACCGGCATTCCAGCAGGAACCGTCCAACCGGTTCGTTCGAAATGAGAAGACTACGGTGAAGTGGAAACCGCGCCAAAAGACGCCTCATCGCCGGGACCGCCAGCACGACATCTCCGAGGGCGCTAGGATGGAGAATGACGACAGTGCGTGCCATGTGTTTATGCAGACGAAGCGGGATCTGTCCTACGCGCATGCCGCATGCGCGCCGCATCCAGATCCGCCGGCGTGTTCACGTTGATAAACGACGACCCCTCCTGATCGATCTCCCGTAATTCGCCTTCGGTCACGAACCGAGTGCAAAGCGACGGGTGCGCAGCAAGGTGCTGGATCTTCAACTGACGGGCATGCAGCCTCTCCTCAATCACAGGAAGACATCGCCGGCTATAGAGCGCATGCGTTGGTTGCAGTCCTTGTTCCAATCGGACCATGACGATATCTGCCTTGTCTTTGAGAGACACCACATGGCGTACCAATGTTGGATTGAGAAACGGCATGTCACAGGCGACGACAAAGACATACTCTGTGTGAGCCTGCTTGAGTCCTGTATAGAGCCCGCCGAGACTTCCACAATCTGTCACGAGGTCACGAATCACCGGAACCTCCGCCTCCAACGGCGGGCTGTCCTGCGCGATCACGACACAAACCGTTTGAAAAATGGATTGGAGTACGGCAAGAGTCCGTTCAAAAAGAGTGTGCTCCCCGATAAGGAGAAACCGTTTATCTTCTCCCATGCGCCTGCTCTTGCCGCCGGCGAGAAGAATCCCTGTCACATCGCCAATCATGGCATCTTCGACTACGCGCCTCCTTCAAAAACAAAGAGGGGGTGAGTTTCCCCACCCCCTCCCTCTGCTTTTCCAATAGTCGTCTCGTTCAGATTAGAGCGTCTTGCCCTTCTTCCTATTGGCGCGGCGGGTCAACACCCATCCTTCCAACAGTACTACACCGAACGCAATCACGACCGGATAGATATACGTCTCTTGTGGAATCGGAGGATTCATGAACGTGTAATAGAA
>JABMDE010000044.1:0-4586 GCA_015904055.1 Nitrospira sp.
AAGCAAGAGCGGCATTCTAGCAGTCCCACCCAGGATGGTCAAACCATTGAACTATCTGGGAAGTTATGAATTGTTATTAGTCGAAGCAGTATGATTGCGTCGGCGTTCCTGGATCAAACTCAGCCACTGTTCAAGCTGGATGACCGTGGCGCTCTTCTGCGCAGGAGCGGTCGTAGCGCTGTCAGTTACGGCCTCTGGCCGGTCTCGTTGCATGATATCGACAATGTGCGCTTCCTCAGCCTTTTCCATCGTTACCGAGGAATCCGGAGCTGGTTGAACGGACTCAACGACCGGCTGTGGCGGCGACAATTCTGTTGGAGTGGACGCAGGAAGTGCCTCAAGCGTAGCACGTAGCGACAGGACTTCCGCATCCTGAGGATTTGCCGCCAAAATGACTCCGCACGATCGAAGGCCGGCCTCCCTCACCCCCTGAGACATGTAGATTTTTGCCAGTGTTCTATGCGCACGAAAGTTCTCCGGGCTTAATTTTATCGCCTCTTCCAATATCGTGATGGCCTTGGCTGGGTGGTTCAGCTGCTCATAGACTCGGCCCAACGCAACCATCGCAATAATGAAATTGGGAGAGGCTTTCAAGCCATCTTCAAGGACGGCCGCTGCTTCATCCCACATCCCGGCTTTTCCATATTCCTCAGCCAGCGGAATGAATGCCTTCGATCCCGGATCCATGGCGACAGCTAACGCCAACCGGTCAATCTCAGCGGCATTTCCCGCCTTATTGGATCCTGCCCCCATCGTGAACCCTACTCCCCCCTTATCGACGACGTGCGGCAAGTGGCAGATAAATTCTGTACTTCCGTCAGAATATGGTCCGCCAGCCTGCGTTTGGACATAAGCCCGAATTCTTTCCGCCTACCGCCACGCGAAAGAACGACAGCGGCATTGTCATCACTGCCAAACCCGGCGCCTTCTTTCGTCACATCGTTCGCGACGATCGCGTCGAGCCCTTTTCCCACAAGCTTCGCCATCGCATGGGCCACCACATCCTCAGTCTCTGCAGCAAACCCTACGAGAACTTGAGTGGTCCGTTGCGCAGACAGCATCGCGAGAATATCTGGCGCCACATCAAGATCGAGCGTCAACGACGTTCGGCCTTGTTTTTTCATTTTCTGAACCGCTTGTTCCCGTGGACGAAAGTCCGCAACAGCAGCTGCCATCACCACCACCGTCGCCCAGGCAAAATGACGGCAGAGGCTGTCGGCCATTTGTTGTGCCGAGGTGACCGACACAACTTCGACACCGACTGGTGGCACAAGTGCCGTCGGCCCGGTGACCAGCACCACTTCTGCACCTCGGTCACGAGCCGCTTCTGCGATCGCATAACCCATCTTGCCTGACGAACGATTGGAGATGAACCGAACAGGATCAATCGCCTCCTGAGTCGGTCCCGCCGATACCAATACCCGTTGCCCCGACCAATCGGCTTGCGGAATCAGTAGCGCTTCCACCGCTTCCAGGATCCTCGGCTCTGCAGCCAGTCTCCCTTGCGCCACCTGCCCAGACGCCAGCGGCCCAACTTCTGGGTCGAGCACCACGACACCACGCGCACGAAGCATCCGCACATGCTCGACCACAGTGGGATGTTCCCACATCCCACCGTCCATAGCCGGAGCAATGATCAGCGGGCATTGCGCCGTAAGCAGCATCGTCGATAGGACGTCATCCGCCAATCCGACAGCCGCCTTGGCCAAAAAATTCGCCGTCGCCGGTGCAATAATGACCGCATGGGCACCTTCAGGGACCGTCAGATGCCGCATCGCTTCCCGAGCTTCAAAGAGGTCGGTCGTGACCCGATCCCCGGACAGCACTTCAAATGTCAGCGGTGCCACGAATTTAGTTGCGCTGTTCGTCATCACGACAGAAACAGATGCACCTCGAGACTTGAGTGCCCGCAGCAAGCTCACCGCCTTATACGCGGCAATACTCCCGGTGACGCCCAGCACGAGACGCCGGCCCCGCAACATTGCCGATGGTCTATCCGGATCCAAGAGTGTCTCCTCGCTCTATTCTTCGGCTGGAGTGGCTTGCGGCGTGGCTGTATCGTCCACGTACACACTGAGCTCTTTCTTGATCTCCTTCGCATCCTCTCCTGTCATCATCGCCATGCGCTCGGTTTCACCTTCTTTTCCGCGCTTCGCTTCCTTCATCGCATCGCGAGCCTCTTTCCCCGTCAAATACGAAATCTTGCCGCGCAGCACTTCGTCTAGCGCACCGGTCGTTTCTTTCGTAAAGCGAGACGGGCCGGTTGGTTTTGCTCCCTGAGCCAGGTGTTTGGCCCGCTGTGAGGCGACGATCACCAGCCTGTGACGGGAATCAAATTCATTCGGCGTGTACTGTGGCAATAAACTCAGCATATCGATCATGATGGTGCGCTCCTACTAGAGGTGGTTATGTCGCCCGATTACTCTGCTGGGTATCTCTCTCGATAATAAAGTTCTGTTCAAACCAGTTCATGTCCAGCCGTTTGGTCTTGAGCCGTTCTGCGAGAAAGATACTTTGCAGCTCGCGAAGCGACTGCGTCAGATCGTCATTACGGACGATATAGTAGTACTCGCGAAAGCTCCATACCTCTTCTTTGACCCGCTGCAGCCGGCGAACGATTTCTTCCTGAGAATCTGAGGCGCGCCCTTGAAGCCGCGCGCGCAACGTATCCAGAGACGGCGGAAGAATAAAAATGTAGACCCCGTCCTCGAACTTCTTCTTAATCTGAAGCGCGCCCTGCACATCGATTTCCAGCAAGACGTCTATGCCGTGTTCCATCTTATCCATCAAGGCTTTCCGTGGAGTACCGTACCAGTTCCCATATACGTGGGCATACTCCAGGAATTCATTGCGCGCAACCATGTCTTGGAACACACTTTCATCGACGAAGTAGTACTCGCGTCCACTTTCTTCCCCGGTACGCGGCTTTCTGGTGGTGTAGGACACGGAATGCCAGAGTCCCGGGATAGAGGCGGACAACTGTTTACAGAGGGTGGTTTTCCCGGCTCCTGAGGGGGCTGAAATAATAAAGAGGATGCCCCTCCGATCATGCGACTGGCGTCCCTCTGCAGGGTCCGGTGAAAGCTTGGTCACTGAATTGGCAATAGTCATTCGACGTTCTGTACCTGTTCTCGGATCCGTTCGAGTTCGGCCTTCATCTGAACCACGGCTGCCGCGATTGCAGCATCGCTGGCCTTCGACCCAATAGTATTAATCTCCCGTCCCATTTCCTGGATGAGAAAATCCAGCGTCTTTCCAGCTGGTTGAACGCTATCCACCGTTTGCTGAAACTGTACCATATGCGCATCCAATCTGACCAATTCTTCCGTAATGTCTCCCCGATCGGCATAGACGGCCAGTTCCTGGTGAAGTCTGGGGATGTCGGGTATCTCTCCGTTCAATAGTTTCTTCACACGTTCTTTCATCCGAACGAACGACTCTTGCGATACAGCGGGCGCCCGTTCCGCAACCTGCAGTTTTAACGCTCCGATTGCCTTGAGGCGGCTCAGGAGGTCTTGGGCCAGGAGTGCCCCTTCTTTCTTGCGCATCCCGGAAAGGTCGCGCAACGCTTGAAGACCAAGCTTTTCAACTAGTTTCGCGAGCTTCGGATCATCCACCGGCTGATCAGAAAGGACGATGATATCGCGAAACCCCGCCATGATCCCAATGTCGATGGAACCCTTGAGCTTGAACGTCCGTTGAAGGGTGCGGAGAGTCTGATAGTACTGTTTCGCCAATGCAGCGTCAAGCTGCGGAGACCGTGCGCTGCCCCGCCCGCCTTGCAGCGATACCGTCATCTCGATACGTCCCCTGGAGCAATGTTCGTGCACCGCCTTCTTAAACAACTCTTCGAGCTTTCCCATCAGCCTCGGCAGACGGATCGAGGCTTCCAGAAACCGATGATTGACCGAACGAACCTCAATCGTCACGGTCCCATCGAGCCAGGCACCCTGCCGCCGACCGAATCCTGTCATACTGGTGATCATCGCGGATGTTTTCCTTTCCACTGACACACGTCATACAACACGCAGTTCTCACATTTCGGAGAACGTGCCAGGCACACATACCGGCCATGGAGCAGAATGCGTTGCGCCACGCCGGTCCACTGGCTCCTGGAAAAGGCCTGTTGCAGATCCTGCTCGATACGCTCGGGATCCTCGGATCTCGTCAGATGCAATCGATTCGCCACACGTTTCACATGCGTATCAACGACGACGGCCGGTTGACCGAAGGCCGTACCCAGCATGACATTGGCCGTCTTGCGTCCGACTCCGGGCAATGAGGTCAATTCTTCCATCGTCGCCGGAACCTGACTGCGAAATCGTTCGCTGAGCATTCGCCCACATCCGATCAAGTGTTTGGCCTTGCTCTTATAGAAACCCGTCGGTTTGATCAGGGCCTCCAGCTCGGCCGGCTTGGCTTGCGCAAAATCGATCGGAGTCCGATATCGTGCAAAAAGAGCCGGCGTCACTTGATTCACCCGCCGATCGGTGCATTGGGCCGAAAGAATCGTCGCGACAAGCAATTCCCATGGAGAGCGATGCGTCAACTCCATCATGGCGTCCGCCATGGCACTGAACAGAATC
>JABMDE010000044.1:4706-14909 GCA_015904055.1 Nitrospira sp.
ATTGGCCGTCTTGCGTCCGACTCCGGGCAATGAGGTCAATTCTTCCATCGTCGCCGGAACCTGACTGCGAAATTGTTCGCTGAGCATTCGCCCACATCCGATCAAGTGTTTGGCCTTGCTCTTATAAAAACCAGTCGGTTTGATCAGGGCCTCCAGCTCGACCGGCTTGGCCTGCGCAAAATCGATCGGGGTCCGATATTGTGCAAAAAGAGCCGGCGTCACTTGATTCACCCGCCGATCGGTGCATTGCGCAGAAAGAATCGTCGCAACAAGCAATTCCCATGGAGAGCGATGCGTCAACTCCATCATGGCGTCCGCCATGGCACTGAACAGAATCCGTGCAATTCTGGAAGGTCTATCGACAGCCTGTACGGTGCGTGGTGTTCGAGACGTCATTGCGGCCGATCGATTGTGCAGCGCTTTATGGCCGAGATGCAAGTACGATCGTCTCGTGGCAGACCTGCGGCGCAGAAACCGGCGTACGCCCTTCCATCAGCGACTGGACATGCGTGTCCAGCTCAGCCAGAAGCGGCCGGAGCGTCTCCGGCCGGAGAGCGGAAATCCCAATCGCGTGGTACCTGCGGCAGAGTGGCTCGATGTGATGCGCCGGCAAGCGATCACATTTATTGAAGACGAGCATACGCGGAATCGCATCCAGATCGAGTTCCTGCAAAATAGAAATGACGGCCGTAATCTGCACGTCAATATCAATCGCGCCGGCATCGACGATGTGCAGCAGCAAATCGGCCTCACGTAACTCCTCCAGAGTTGTACGAAAGGCTCCCACCAGTTCCTTGGGGAGATCGCGGATAAATCCGACGGTGTCGGTGATAATGACTTCGCGGTCCTGCGGGAAACGGAGTTTGCGGCTAGTGGTGTCCAACGTCTCAAATACCCGATTTTCTGCCGACACCTGGCTGTCGGTCAATACATTCAAGAGCGTGGACTTCCCGGCGTTGGTGTAGCCGACAAGCGAGACAACCGGCAAACCACGGCGCCCGCGTCGGGCCCTGCGCTGGTCCTGATGCCGGGCAAAGTGTTCGATCTCATGCTCGAGGCGTGTAATGCGGTCGCGAATGCGCCGCCGGTCGGTCTCCAATTTCGTTTCACCCGGCCCTCTCGTCCCGATACCGCCGCCAAGCCGCGAAAGCTGTGCTCCTTTTCCTGAAAGCCTGGGGAGCAGGTATCGCAATTGCGCCAATTCGACCTGGATCTTTCCTTCACGGCTATGCGCCCGCCTGGCAAAAATATCGAGAATAAGCTGGGTACGGTCGATGACCTTGATGTCCGTCATTTCCGAGATCGCGCGTGACTGGGCCGGCGAGAGCGTCTGGTCAAAAATCACCATATCCGCCCCTTTATGGAGCGTTTGGATGAGTACGTCTTTCAATTTTCCGCTGCCTAACAAGTACCGTTGATGACCGTCTGCCGTCCGCTGTGCAACGTGATCGATGACAGCCACCTCGGCTGAACTGGCAAGCTCGGCCAACTCAACTAATCGTTCCTCCTGCTCGGCACGTCCTTGCGGAGATGCGCTGACGAGGATCGCCGATTCAGCGCCGTCCTTCACCGACTGATGGCGCCGCGCCGACTGCACCTCCGCCTCTAATTCTTCGATAAAGCGGTCGAACGGCAGCGAACACTGAAAAAATGGAACGGCCTTGAGAATTTCACAAAGCCGGCCTGTCCCGTCTGGGGGGAGAAGATGCGCCAGGTAGAGCATCCCCGGATTCCCTTCCTGCGACACAGACAGAGTACCGATCAAATCCAGGCGAAGATAGGCCAAGTCCGTCAAAGACTCCTGGCTTAATGGCTGATCGTGCAGTTGTGTTCTGATCAACCGCAATCCCCGCAACGAACGTGGGCCTGCGCGAAACTTTGCCGCCGTGGTCGGGGATAACACGAGATCCGTTCCCACAATGATTTCTTGAATCAGACCTCGTCGCGTCACGAGGACGGCGAGGGGCCGTCGAATATCGAGCGTGAGCTGACACATCGTCTTCGCCAGTTCCGGTGTGAGGACTTTGTCCTGCGGCACACGCCGGCGATACAACCGCTCAATCGCCGCAATCTGGCTTGGACGAAGGCCCGTGACATGGCCGAAGATTTCAGGAATGGGTGATCTCCTCGCGTCGAACAGGTCTGGAGAGGGGCTCGACCTGAAGGGACGGTTGAATATCGAATTCACGGACTGCACTGGGATCACTCATGAGGACATGCCGGCCAGCCGAAGCAATCATCGCGGCATTGTCCGTACAATACGCCATCGGCGGGACCGCCAGTCGGAACCCATTGCGTTCGGCCCATTCATTGAGCAAAGCACGCAACCTGGAATTTGCAGACACTCCGCCGACTACGGCGAGCGCAGACAATCTCTCCTGCGCGAGGGCCGCAAGGGCTTTTGCAGCTAACACCTGCACAATGGCTTCCTGATAGCCTGCAGCCAAATCAGCCGTCTGCCGAACTTGCTCGCCGGGCTCCATATCACGAATGCCTCCCCGGCCGCATCATCCCTCGTACAACCGAGCAACGCACAGCTTCCGTCCGGCTCACGCCGGTATAAATGGGTATGCCCGCCGGAAACAACCAACACGATACAGGGCAAGGGGAATACCGGATCCGCCAGCCAAGCGGACGCAATGTGGCCTTCCAGATGATTGACGCCGACCAGAGGAATCCCGAGCCCATAACTCATCGCCTTGGCATAGTTGACTCCAACCAAGAGCGCACCGGCCAGACCAGGGCCTCGTGTGACGGCAATGGCACCCAGGTCCTTTTTAGCAAGACCTGCCTGTGCCAACGCATCAGCGACGACCGTATCGATCATCCCGATATGAGCACGAGCCGCCAGTTCAGGCACCACCCCGCCAAACTTCGCATGAACGGCTGTTTGAGAGGACACGACATTCGAAAGAACTAACCCGTCGCGGTCAATCACCGCGGCAGCCGTTTCATCGCAGGACGATTCGATTCCAAGAATTGGGCCTGGGTGCCATCTGGCATCGACTCGAGGCGTAGCTTGATCGGTGTGGAACATACGCTAGGATGGATGAGCAGAGTCGGAGAGGAAATAACACGACCCCTGCGGCTGACCGCCACAGGGGTCGTCGGCATTTGTACGGTAAACTGGCGCCGTATTGACCATGTGCGGACTACACTCCGGCCATCGCCTCCTGTTCAATGAACGCCGGTGCGCCATCGCGGAGTACCACCTTGACCTTTCGGCATTCTTTGAAGCGGCCCCGGATGAGCTCATCGGAAAGCGGATCGCCGATGGCACGCTGAATTGCCCTGCGCATCGGTCTGGCGCCGTACAACGGTTCATATCCTTCTTTGATGAGCCACTGCTTGACCTCGTCGTCCACCTCGATTTCGATCCCTTTCTCCAACAGCCGGAGATTCAGTTCGCGGATCAGGATATCGAGGATGTGGTAGAGCTGCTCTTTTTCCAACTGATGGAAAATGACGACTTCATCGATCCGGTTCAAAAATTCCGGACTGAAGGATTTCCGCAACTCACCGATCACTTCTTCTTTCTTGTGGCGCGCAGCCTCCCCCTCAGTGCTCTGAAAGCCGAGCGAGACACCCTTCTGGATATTCTTCGTCCCGATATTGGACGTCATAATCACAACGGTGTTCTTGAAATCAACCTTTCGGCCCAGGCTGTCTGTCAACACACCATCATCCAGCACTTGAAGCAGCACGTTAAACACATCGGGATGCGCCTTTTCAATTTCGTCGAACAGGACGACCGAATAGGGACGACGGCGAACCTTTTCGGTCAACTGCCCCCCCTCTTCATAACCAACATAGCCCGGAGGCGCACCAAAAAGCCTTGAACTGGTGAATTTCTCTTGATACTCCGACATATCGACACGAATCAGCGCATCCTCACTGTTAAAGAGGAACTCCGCCAAAGTTCTAGCCAGTTCCGTTTTCCCGACGCCTGTCGGTCCCATGAAGATGAAAGAGCCGATCGGCTTCCGTGCTTCCTTCAATCCCGCGCGCGAACGACGAATGGCCCGTGCGACCGCCGAGATCGCCTCATTCTGGCCAATGACTCGCTTGTGCAGGAACTCTTCCATCCGGAGCAGCTTATTGGACTCTTCTTCCTCGAGTTTGAAGCACTGTTCCTGCACCGCCTTCTTGAACAACTCTTCGAGGCTTCCCATCAGCCTCGGCAGACGGATCGAGGCTTCCAGAAACCGATGGTTCACAGAACGAACCTCGATGGTTACCGTCCCATCAAGCCAGACTCCCTGCCGTCGGCCGAATCCTGTCATGCTTGTGATCATCGTGATTTCTTTCCTTTCCAATGACACACGTCATACAATGCGCAGTTCTCGCATTTCGGGGACCGTGCCAGGCACACATACCGGCCATGGAGCAGGAGGCGTTGCGCCACGCCGGTCCACTGGTTCCGGGGAAAGGCCTGTTGCAGATCCTGCTCGATACGCTCAGGATCGTCGGATCGCGTCAGACTCAATCGATTGGCCACGCGTTTCACATGAGTATCGACAACGACGGCCGGTCGGCCGAAAGCCGTGCCCAGCATGACATTGGCTGTCTTGCGCCCGACTCCAGGCAACGAGGTCAGTTCTTCCATCGTCGCCGGAACCTGGCCATGAAATCGTTCGCTGAGCATTTGCCCGCATCCGATCAAATGTTTGGCCTTGCTCTTATAGAAACCGGTTGGTTTGATCAGGGCCTCCAGCTCTGCCTGCTCAGCCTGCGCAATATTGATCGGAGTCCGATATCGTGCGAAAAGAGCCGGCGTCACTTGATTCACCCGCCGGTCGGTGCATTGTGCAGAAAGAATCGTCGCGACAAGCAATTCCCATGGAGAGCCATGCGTCAACTCCATCATGGCATCCGCCATGGTGTTGAACAAAATCATCGCGATTCTGGATGGTCTATCGGCAGCCTGTGCGGTGCGTGATATTCGAGACGTCATTGCGGCGGATCGATTGTGCAGCGGTTTACGGACGAGATGCAAGTACGATCGTCTCGTCGCAGGCCTGCGGCACAGACGCCGGCGCATGTCCTGCTATTAGCGACTGAACATGCGCGTCCAGCTCAGCCAACAGTGGCCGGAGTGTCTCCGGCTGGAGCGCAGAGATTCCAATCGCATGGTACCGGCGGCAGAGCGGCTCGATGTGATGCGCCGGCAAACGATCACATTTATTAAAGACAAGCATGCACGGAATCGCGTCCAGATCGAGTTCCTGCAAAATAGAAACGACAGCCGTAATTTGCACGTCAATATCGGCCGCACCAGCATCGACGATGTGCAGCAACAGATCGGCCTCGCGTAACTCCTCCAGGGTCGTGCGAAAGGCTCCCACCAGTTCCTTGGGGAGGTCTCGGATAAATCCGACGGTATCGGTGATGATAACCTCGCGGTCCTGCGGGAAACGGAGCTTGCGGCTGGTGGTGTCCAAGGTCTCAAATACACGGTTTTCTGCCGACACGTGGCTGTCGGTCAATACATTCAAGAGCGTGGATTTCCCGGCGTTGGTGTAACCGACCAGCGAGACAACCGGCAAACCACGGCGCCCGCGTCTGGCCTTGCGCTGGTCCTGATGCCGGGCAAAGTGCTCAATCTCATGCTCCAGACGTGTAATACGGTCGCGAATGCGCCGCCGGTCGGTTTCCAATTTCGTTTCGCCCGGCCCTCTCGTCCCAATACCGCCGCCAAGCCGTGAAAGCTGTGCTCCTTTTCCTGAAAGCCTGGGAAGCAAATACCGCAATTGCGCCAATTCAACCTGGATCTTTCCTTCACGGCTATGCGCCCGTCTGGCAAAAATATCGAGAATGAGCTGGGTACGGTCGATCACCTTGATGTCCGTCATTTCCGAGATCGCACGTGATTGGGCCGGTGAGAGCGTCTGATCAAAAATCACCATGTCGGCCCCTTTGTGGAGTGTTTGGATCAGCACGTCCTTCAATTTTCCGCTTCCCAACAAATACCGTTGATGACCGTCTACCGTACGCTGCGCAACTTGATCGATGACGGTCACCTCGGCTGAACCGGCTCAACCAATCGTTCCTCCTGCTCAGCACGTCCCTGCGGAGATGCGCTGACAAGAATCGCCGATTCGGCGCCGTCCTTGACGGCCTGATGGCGGCGCGCCGACTGAACCTCCGCCTCTAATTCTTCGATAAAGCGGTTGAATGGAAGCAAACACTGAAAAAATGGAACGGCCTTGAGGATTTCACAGAGCCGGCCTGTTCTATCTGGCGGGAGAAGATGCGCCAGATAGAGCATACCCGGATTTCCTTCCGGCGACACAGACAGGGTGCCAATCAAATCCAGGCGAAGATAGGCCAAGTCCGTCAAGGATTCCTGGCTCAATGGCTGATCGTGTAGTTGTGTTCTGATCAACCGCAATCCCCGCAACGAACGTGGGCCTGCGCGAAACTTTGCCGCCGTGGTAGGGGATAACACAAGATCCGTTCCCACAATGATCTCTTGAATCAAACCTCGGCGCGTCACGAGTACGGCAAGGGGGCGGCGAATATCGAGCGTGAGCTGACACATCGTCTTTGCCAGTTCCGGTGTGAGGACTTTGTCCTGCGGCACACGCCGGCGATACAACCGTTCGATCGCCGCAATCTGGCTTGGACGAAGGCCTGTAACGTGGCCGTAGATTTCAGAAATGGGTAATCTCCTCGCGCCGAGCAGGTCTGGAGAGGGGCTCGACCTGAAGGGACGGCTGAATATCAAAATCGCGGATTGAACTGGGATCACTCATGAGCACATGCCGGCCGGCCGAAGCGATCATCGCAGCATTGTCCGTGCAGTACGCCATGGGCGGAACGGCCAGGCGGAATCCTTCCCGCTCGGCCCATTCATTGAGCAAACCACGCAGCCGGGAATTTGCAGACACTCCACCGACTACGGCGAGCGCGGACAATCTCTCCTGAGCGAGGGCGGCAAGAGCTTTTGAAACCAGCACCTGCACAATGGCTTCCTGGTAGCCTGCGGCTAAATCAGCTGTCTGCCGAACCCGCTCCCCAGGCTCCATATCACGAAGTTTGTAGAGCAATGACGTTTTGAGTCCGCTGAAACTGAACTCCAAGCTACTCTTCCGCCGGTGGTAACGTGGGAACCGGATGGCCTCGCGATTGCCCTGCCGAGCGAGACGGTCGATTGCGGGCCCTCCAGGAAACTCCAAGCCCAACATCTGCGCACCCTTGTCGAATGCCTCTCCGGCAGCATCGTCCCTCGTGCAACCGAGCAACGCGCAACTTCCATCCGGCTCACGCCGGTATAAATGGGTGTGGCCGCCAGAAACGACCAACACGATACAGGGCAATGGAAATACCGGATCGGCCAGCCATGCGGAAGCAATGTGACCTTCCAGATGGTTGACGCCGACCACAGGGATACCAAGCCCATAACTCATCGCCTTGGCATAGTTGACTCCGACCAGCAGCGCACCAGCCAAGCCCGGCCCTCGTGTGACGGCAATGGCACCCAGATCATTTTTAGCGAGACGCGCCTGTGCTAACGCATCGGCTACTACCGTATCGATCATCCCAATATGGGCGCGAGCTGCCAGTTCAGGCACCACACCGCCGAATTTCGCATGGACGGCTGTTTGAGAGGACACGACATTCGAGAGCACTACCCCATCGCGGTCAATCACCGCAGCAGCCGTTTCATCGCAGGACGATTCGATTCCAAGAATTGGGCGTGGTTGCCACCTGGCATCGACTAGAGACGTAGCTTGATCTGTGTGGAACATACGCTACGATAGATGAGCAGAGTCGGAGAGAAAATAACACGACCCCTGCGGCTGTCCGCCGCAGGGGTCGTCGGCATTTGTACGGTGAACTGACGCCGTATTGACCATGACCGAGCTACACTCCAGCCATCGCCTCCTGTTCAATGAACGCCGGTGCGCCGTCGCGGAGCACCACCTTGACCTTTCGGCATTCTTTGAAGCGGCCCCGGATGAGCTCATCGGAAAGCGGATCTCCGATGGCGCGTTGGATGGCCCTGCGCATCGGTCTGGCGCCATACAATGGTTCATACCCTTCCTTGATGAGCCACTGCTTGACCGCGTCGTCCACCTCGATTTCGATCCCTTTCTCCAACAACCGAAGGTTCAGCTCGCGGATCAGGATATCGAGAATGTGGTAGAGCTGCTCCTTTTCCAGCTGATGGAAAATGACGACTTCGTCGATCCGGTTCAAAAATTCCGGACTGAACGATTTGCGCAACTCACCGATAACTTCTTCCTTCTTGTGACGCGCAGCCTCCCCCTCAGTGCTCTGGAAACCAAGCGAGACACCCTTCTGGATATTCTTCGTCCCGATATTGGAGGTCATGATCACAACGGTGTTCTTGAAATCAATCTTTCGGCCCAGGCTGTCTGTCAAAACACCATCGTCCAGTACTTGAAGCAACACGTTGAACACATCGGGATGCGCCTTTTCAATTTCGTCGAACAGAACGACCGAATAGGGCCGTCGGCGAACCTTTTCGGTCAACTGCCCACCTTCTTCATACCCCACATAGCCAGGAGGTGCGCCGAAGAGTCTTGAACTGGTGAATTTTTCCTGGTACTCGGACATATCGACACGAATCAGCGCATCTTCGCTGTTAAAGAGGAACTCCGCCAAGGTTCTAGCCAGTTCCGTCTTTCCGACGCCTGTCGGCCCCATGAAGATGAAGGAGCCGATCGGCTTCCGTGCTTCCTTCAGTCCTGCGCGTGAACGGCGAATGGCTCGCGCGACCGCCGAGATCGCCTCATTCTGGCCGATCACCCGCTTGTGCAGGAATTCTTCCATCCGGAGCAGCTTATTGGACTCTTCTTCCTCGAGTTTGAAGAGCGGAATGCCGGTCATCTTGGAGACCACATAGGCCACGTCTTCCTTACCGATCACCGGCTTGTTCTTCTCCTGGCTCTTCTTCCATTCCCGCTTGGATTCATCCAGAAGCTTGCGCAGCCGTTCTTCTTCTTCGCGATGCCGCACCGCTTCTTCGAAGTTTTGCATCGAAATCGACAACTCTTTTTCGCGCGACACTTTCTTCAGTTCCTGCTCCATCCCTTTCAGCTCCGATGGAAGCGCATAGGTCTGAAGTTTTGCGCGCGAACCGGTTTCATCTATCAAATCGATCGCTTTATCAGGCAGGAACCGGTCGGTGATATACCGATCCGACAACTTGACCGCTTCAACGATAGCCTCTTCCGTGATTTCAACGCCGTGATGCTCTTCGTAGCGATCCCGCAGTCCCTGTATGATCATGACGGTTTCGTCGAGGTTGGGCGGCTGAACATGAATCGGCTGGAACCGCCGTTTTAACGCGCCGTCCTTTTCAATGTGCTTCCGGTATTCATCCAACGTAGTAGCCCCAATGCATTGAATCTCTCCACGCGACAGCGCCGGCTTCAGCATGTTCGACGCATCGATGGAGCCTTCTGCAGCCCCGGCGCCGACCAGCGTGTGTAGCTCATCGATGAAGATAATGATGTTACCGGCCTGCACGATTTCCTTCATGACGACTTTGAGCCGTTCTTCGAATTGGCCCCGATACTTGGTGCCTGCTACCAACGAGCCGAGGTCCAGCGCAATGACGCGGCGGGATAACAGGTTATCGGGCACCTCCGACTGAACGATCCGTTGTGCAAGTCCTTCGACAATAGCTGTTTTCCCGACGCCGGATTCGCCGATAAGAACAGGATTGTTCTTACTTCTCCGGCTGAGAATCTGAAGAACACGCTCAATCTCGTCGGCTCTGCCAATCACCGGGTCCAACTGGCCTTCCTGTGCAAGTTGAGTCAAGTCACGACCGAACTCGTCCAACGCCGGCGTGTTGCTCTTTCGGTCGCGCTCGCGCGGCGCAGACTTGCGCAAAAATGTCACGGTCAATTGCCTTGCCGTCAATAGGTTCGCGCCCAAGCTTCGCAAAATCTTCCCGCCGATGCCTTCTTCTTCCCGAAGCAGACCCAATAGCAGATGTTCACTGCCAATATGGTTGTGCCCAAGAAGACGGGCTTCCTCGACGCCGTATTCGATCACTTTCTTCACGCGCGGGCTAAACGGAATTTCGCCAAACGTCATCGTTGTTCCGCCACCCGGCAGATTACGCTCAATTTCCAAACGGATCTGCTCCGTTGAGAGCCCCATTTTCTTCAGAATCATAAGGGCGATACCGTCAGACTCACGAAGAATCGCCAAGACGAGATGCTC
>JABMDE010000044.1:15029-25721 GCA_015904055.1 Nitrospira sp.
CGAGATAATCGTTCTGGTGCCGCTCGGCTTCCTCTCGCGCGAGGATGATGATCTTTCGACCTTTGTCCGTGAATCGTTCGAACATCCTGCCTCCTCCTGATGGATACTAGCCGTGAGAATTTCGTGTTCGTGCGAAACCTATCGAAAAACTTGGCCTGAGTTTAACCAGAGCCTTTCAGAGAGTCAAGATTGCGAGGAAAACCGGCAAAGTGATTCAGGCGAGTCCGGGAATCGCACCCGTCGTCGGATACACGTGATGGAGCCATTGCACTCGTTGACATGAAAAGAACCGTCCCGATAGAATCCCGCACCTTCTGTCTGATAATTCATCGAGTGGCGCATTCATGAAAAGCAAAAGCATTGGCATTCTGACAAAGCCGAAATTTCCCGAAGTGAAAACAACTCTGCAGGGAGTCGTGACCTGGCTTAGAGATCGGCATATCACCGTCCTGCTCGATACGACATCCGCCGCGCTGCTGAACGAACAGGGCGGAATTCAAAAGACTCAACTGGCAGGCCAATCCGACGTTCTGCTCATCTTAGGGGGTGATGGAACCATTCTCAATGCAGCACGGCTGGCGGCGGAGCGCAGTATTCCCATTTTAGGCGTGAATATGGGCGGCCTCGGATTCTTGACCGAGGTACGCCTCGATAATCTCTATGCCTCGCTCGATCGGGTCTTCGCCAACGATTTTATTCTTGATGAGCGGCTGATGTTGCAGACCCATGTCCATCGACATGGGGAAACCGTGGCCCGAGGCATGGTGCTCAATGATGTCGTAATCAGCAAGGGCACGCTGGCCCGTATGATTGAATTGAAGATCGCTATTCAAGGCCAGTTCGTAACAAACTTACGGGCGGACGGCCTGATCGTCGGAACACCGACCGGCTCTACCGCCTACTCGATGTCGGCCGGTGGCCCCATCATCAATCCCGCCGTACAGTCGTTGATCCTGACGCCGATTAGCCCTCACACGCTGACCCATCGGCCGCTGATTGTCCCCGGCAACGTTGAAATCGAGGTTACCCTGACCAGCAAAGATGAAGGAGCAATGGCCACGCTTGACGGACAAGTCGGCATTGCCATGACACAAGGAGATACCGCGGTCATTCAGGCCTCGGAACACCGAACCAAGCTGATTCGGTTTCCGGAAAGCCATTACTACGAAGTGCTGCGTGAAAAACTGAAGTGGGGAGACGGATGATGACGTCTCCGGCGATGCCTATCCGCGCTCGATCAACGCTGTCATCTCCTGATTGCTCGCGTACTTGAATTCTCCGATACAATCCGATGCTCCATTGTGTGCTTTCTCCGCCGCCTCCAGCACTCTGAGCCCTTTCACATCGACCGGATGGCTCTGACGACCTTTCAACACCGTATGCAGCCGATTCAGCACGTCCGTGACCTGAGCATGTGAGTTTTTCGACGCAAGGTAGCGCTCGACAACCTCCGCGCACCAGTCTCCATCTCGCTTCGCCACTCCGACGAGGCCTTCGCTTGCTTTTCTCGCCCATCCCGCAAGAAAAACGCCTTCAATCACTTTTCCAGCCTTCTCATCGTAGGCCTGAAACAACGAATCATCCGGATCGTTGCCGGACTTATTGGGGTTGGTGACAAACATCCCACCTTTACAGGGAAGCCCGACGGTTTCATCGACCTTGTCGCCTACGGCAAACACCACGGAGTCGCAGGGAAACTCATAATACTGTTTCAGGCCGACCGCCACCGTATCCTCGCCTTTGGGATCCAGCCGATTATCTTCCATCTCAAGCCCACGCACCCGATTGTTGGCGTCGACGAGAATGCGCTTCGGCGAGGCCAAGAATTTGAATCCCATCTTGGTATCACTGACCTTCGGTTCGCACTTGGTAAATTCGTCCGTCAGGCCCTGGAGCACCTCATCCGATTTCTGCCCCACGGCGGCCATCCGATCCTTGATCCGATCGAATTCCTTCTTGATGCCGTCGATATCCATGTTGGAACAGACGGAGCGAATTTCTTTGGGATTGTACTTACGTTCGACGGGCCCCCGCCGAACGATCGCGGTCACCCGTTCCACCTTCTTATAGCGAGTCAGCCAATGCGCAATATCGACCATCACGTCACCGGCCCCGATCACCGCAACATGGTTGCCCATCTCGAACGGCCGATCGCCAAACCCCGGCAAGCGATTGAAGTGATAGACCACGTCTTTGGCATGATACACACCCTGGGCGGAATCTCCTTCGACACCGATGGCTTTGGTGCCTTGCGCCCCGATCGTAAACACCACTGCGCCGACGCCCATTTCGCGCACATCGTCAACCGTAAGATCCTTGCCGCTCCCGACCGATACATTGCCGAAATAATGGACATTCGGTTGTTCCAGCAATTCCCAATATTGTTTCTTCAACCCGCCGCGGAGCTTGAGTTTGGCGGGGAAAATTCCATACTCCGCCAACCCGCCGAACTTGATGTCCCGATTCAGAATGATGACCTGATGGCCGGCCTTCGCCATGCTCCCTGCAACCGCCAGCCCGGCTGGCCCTGCGCCGACGACAATGACAACCTGCGATTGTGCGATACTCATGCGTTATCCCTTACAAGAAGTTGTAGAAAACCCCTAAGTTTTGCGAAAGTTAGCACAGCCATTTATCGGCTGTCAAAATGTCTCGGACGACCGTAAACTCATCTCCGGACCCATCCCCTGCTTGCCACGTTATCGACGGTCCTCTACAATGGCACACATTTCAGCTCACTGGCATAGTGATGCGTGCCTCTCCCTATGCCATTCAATTCCTTATGAACTGAGCCTATGCACCCTCCCATCCGCTATTATTCGATCGCCCAGACCTCCGACTTATCCGCCATACGAGAGTTGGAACCGGATGAAGCCTATGTGGCGCCGGACTTTGAAATGGCTGAGGCCTTGATCGCTCGAGGAGCCGACAGCGCCCGCATTGCTATCAGCCGACTCGATGCCGCCGACGAACAGTATCCCGGCTATGTCCAGGCCGCACCGAATAAGCAACTCGTACCCAACGTCCCGTTTCATTTTGATCGTTCCGTACTCATTGTGCTGCCCACCTATAATGAGCGGGACAATCTCGAGGCCTTAATCCTGGCAATTGGGCAGTATCTCATCGCGGAAATCTTGGTCGTCGATGACAATTCACCGGATGGCACCGGACAATTGGCCGATGAACTGAGCAGACAACTGAAGCATGTGCATGTGCTGCACCGGGCCAGGAAAGAAGGGCTGGGACCAGCCTATGTGGCCGGCTTCCACTGGGCAATTGAGCGGGATTATCGGCTTATCGTCGAAATGGACTGCGACTTCAGCCACGCACCATGGGATATCCCTCGAATGATCCGGGGAAGCGCTACTGCAGACCTGGTAATCGGGAGCCGATACATACCCGGCGGAGGCACACAAGACTGGAATATGCAGAGACGCCTGGTCTCACGGCTTGGGAATGCCTATGTCAGCTTCTTTCTCGGTTCAAGCATTCACGATTGGACCGGAGGCTTTCGCTGCTTCCGCCATGAACTCCTCGCGGACATGGATCTCTCACGCGTCAAAGCAAAAGGGTATGTGTTTCAAGTCGAGATGGCCTGGCAGGCCCTCCAGCTTGGCGCGGCCATCGCTGAGATCCCGATCCGGTTCCGCGACCGGCTTGAGGGGCAGAGCAAACTCGGTTGGCCTACGATTGTCGAAGCCATCACCGAAGTACCACGCATGTATTTTCGGAAGCCTGCGTCGAGGTAAGCCTTCGTTCAAGCCGTCGGAAACCGACCCGATATTCCCCTAAAATACATTCGAGGGCAATGACACCGGTGTCCGCTCCTGCGTGGTAACCTTGCTCAGATCGATAACCAATTCATCTTTCGAATTGGCTAATACGTTGTCCAGGACACTGTTCTGCTGCGGGATGACTGCGTCAGCCGGCTCAAAAAAAAGATCAAATCCCTTCGCCACAGTCGGCCTCATCGGATAGCGCCGATCGTAAATCATGCCATAGGTGGGAATCCCGTAGATGATCCGCCAATTCCCCAACAGAAGATGCAACTCGGTTCCCTGTATATAAATCCCTCCCGAGGTGATGGTCCGCCTTGCAAATGTGAGCGGCTCACTCAAATAGAACGTGACGCGTTCATTGTAATGCGCCAGCGCCAGCGCATCGGCCATCTCCGACGACAGCAGCGCCACCTCGTTATCATTGAACACCAGCTCCAGTGGCGCCTCTCCTTGGAGCCATCGCAACGGGGCAACCCGATGTTCCTGAACCTTCAGGCCCGACAAAATAGTCCGAAGCACTCCCTTGCTCACCGTCGCAGGATGTGAAAAATGGCTTTGTGGCCATTCGGGCAAGACCTTCCTGTCTTCCTCCAACCTCACATAGTTCACCGGGTCTTCATACACGATTCGAGACGGCACATGGGGGATCGCGCAGCCAGCCAGAAGCACGGCGAAGGTCAAGGCTGAGATTACGGTTTGACAGACTGATTTCAGATACAGATTCATCTCAACCTCGACCTTAGCCTCAACCTTCAAGTATCGCGACCGACATTTCCACACGCTCCAACGGATTATCCCGTCCGTCCCGTTTCATCCCGACGACTTTGTCCGCCACATCCATGCCGCTGATAACCTCGCCAAAGACGGTGTACTGCCAATCCAGGAAATTGGCATCAGCCACGCAGATAAAAAATTGCGAGCCGGCACTGTCCGGATCATTACTCCTGGCCATCGATACGATGCCGCGCTTATGCGGCTTGCTGTTGAACTCGGCCTTCACCTTGTGGCCGGGCCCGCCCATCCCATGCATCGATCGATCGGGATTCTTGCTGTTGGGATCACCGCCCTGGATCATGAATCCGGGAATGACACGGTGGAAAGTCGTACCATTGTAAAAACCCATCGGGGAAAAACCTGATGACGATATCACCGACCGCTGCTCCTTTGCTCGTCACCGTGATTGTCGCCTGTGTTTTTTCAGTTACATCAGCCATGACCTCTATCCTTTCGCCGTTGATTCGTTATCGAAACAGGAACGGCGGAGGCGCCATCCCCACATCAAGCCCTTGATTGATCGCCGTCCACGTCAGCCCGTCGTCGCTGCGAAACACGCCCTCGCTTGTCCCCGCATAAAGACCTCCGCCTCCGAAGCCAATCAGCGACTGGATCGACAAATTCGTCAACCCCTTATTCACGGGAATCCATTGTTTTCCCTTGTCAGACGTCTTAAAAACGCCGTTCCCGGTAGCGACAATCACCCCCTGGTCCACCAGCACAATCCCACGGATGGAATCGTTGGGCAACGCCCGGCTGATCGAACGCCAGGTCAACCCACCGTCGGCGCTCCGAAACACCCCCCCATCAAATGTGCCTGCCAGAATGCTCTGGTCCTGATCAATGACAAGCACACGAATGAAATTTTCAATCAGGCCTTCATGATTCTTCAAGCCATGCTGCATGCGCGACCAGCCGGACGAGTGACGTTTAAACCGCAGAACGCCTTTACCAGATGTTCCGGCATAGAGGGTGCCGTCCGTAGACCGGGCCAACGTATGGACCAATACGTCGTCCAACCCAGTGGTGACGACAGACCATCGATCCTCAGGTTCATTCAGCAGATACACACCGTCGCTTGTTCCCGCATAGAGCCCATCGTCAGCGGCCATCAACGCCTTGACCTCAAGCCGTTTTAAACCGGCATTCACCGGCTGCCAGCTCTTTCCATCGTCGTGTGAACGGAACACCCCGCCCCTGAATGTCCCGGCATAGACCGCCCCATCTCTGGCAACCGTCAAGCTCAAAATGAAAGGATCCGTCACACCGCCCCCTACCGGAACCCATGTTGAGCCTCTGTCTGCCGTGCGGAAAATTCCGTGACCGAAGGAACCGGCATAGACCGCACCACTCCCCGTCACCACAAGCGCTTGAACGCTCGCAGCCGACTGATCGAACGGACCCCGCACCGCCTCTCCGGAAACGGTAACCGGCGCCGGCGTTCCGGCCATCGACATCTCGGCCGCAAAGCTCAGGAGCAGTCCCCCGGCGGACAGGATTCGCACCCCGCACATGAAGGCATCCCGTTTCATCATCGCGATCGTGTTCCCGCAGTCCCGATCGGCAGATCAGGATCGACCGGAAGATCAATGCCGCCTCCGCCTGAACTCCGGCCGAAGAATCTGGCGCCTAAAATTCCGATCTCATACAACGCCATCAACGGGACCGCCATCAGAAGCATCGTAAAGAGCGTCGCATCAGGCGTAATAACGGCTGCCAAAATAAGATTCGACAGAATAGCATGTTTGCGGTATCGCGCGAATACCTGCGCCGGGACCGCCCCGGTTATGGCCAACAACGTCATCACCAGCGGCAGCTCGAATGCACAACCGAAGATCAGCAAGAATTTGACATTGAAATCGATGTACGTTCCCACGCTCAGCTGCGGAGTGACGTCCCGATCGAGCCCAAAGCTGACGAAGAAGTCGATGACCAGCGGGAGAATCACCAGATTGCAGAAGATCCCAAAATAAACAGCGGGATGGCCCAGCGCTGCTCCTTCGGCAATAATGCCGGCTCGACGAATTTCCAGCATTGATAAAAAATGATGGGCAGGCTCAGAATGACAGCCGCCAAGAGCGAGACTTTAATAGAGGCGAACAGGGCTTCCGTCGGTCCATAAAAGACCAGCTGGTTCTGAAAAGGCCGATTCAGCCATGCCACCATCTGGCCTGAGAAGGAGAAGGTCACGATCAAGGAGGCAAGAATAGTCGCCCCTATGACGACCAATCGACGCTTGACGGTCTGAATATGGACAGCAAGCGGATTGATGTAATGATCCATGGCAACGCATCCGGCCCACATGGCGTCTCTGCAATTCATTGAGTTCGTGATCTAAGCGATGGTGCAAGACTTCCAGTTCCCGAAACTCCGAGTTTGCTTGGCGAAGCCGTTCGACAATTGCATCGTCTGTCAACATGCGGCACCTCCTCGGTTAAATTACCATGCTGGAATGACTCCATCTCCTTCTGTAATGCGGGCGTACCGAGAGCTAGCTCGGCATCACCAGTGGATCCATAGCCATCAATACCGCGTCTTCAATTGGATTCGTATAATAACTGCGGCGGGTACTAACCGGAACAAAGCCCAACTGCCGATAGAGACACTGCGCGGACTCATTTGATGCACGCACTTCAAGTACCGCACGAGTAGCCGCGTGGGCCAACCCCATACTGATGGCCTCGGTTGCAAGCGCCCGTCCGACTCCCCGCCTCCGCATCGATGCATGCACGGCCAGGTTCATCAGTCGCAGTTCTTCAAACACGATCCAAAAGCAGTGGTACCCAACAATCGTCCCGTCTGACAGCACCGTGTCCTGGTGAACCGTCGCAACAACAAACCGGGCGAATTGGTTACCGGTCAGTTCAGCTTCCAGCATTTTGCGCGTCCAGGGGGCAGAGAAGCAAGCTTCTTCTAACTCAAGAATTTCCGACAGCATGTCCGCAGTCGCCGGAACAATCCGATATGCCTCAGAAAACTCACGCGCCATGCGGCCTTCCCGGACGAGATCCCTGCCCTTTCCGTTGATGCCCCCTGGCCGACTGTCTGGAAGCTGTACCCGCGACCCGCTCCTGCCGGCGGGCTGTCGCAGAGAGCCCGCCCGACTGTTCGTATTTGAGCTCTGCCTCCGTCCGTTGAACGTAGCGCGGTGCCACACAATCGCCTGCGATGTCGCCTCGTCGAAGCCGGTGCATACCCAGAATAGCGACATTGACTGCAGATGGTTGCGCAGCATCCTGCGGTCCCAATGAGACCGTCGTGTTCATAGACAGTGCCGCACGGATCTCTGATTCCATGGACACCCATCCATCGCCGAACACCAATGCATGTTCAGGAAGACTCCTGGCCAACACGTCTGGTGGGCCGACATGTTCTGACAGAGTGCACTCCAGTCTTCCTTCAACCTGCCGGCGAAAGATCGCCCAATACAGTTCCCCTTTACGGCTCGTCACGATTGGACAGATCGGAAGCATGGTCGATTTCACGCCCCAGGCCATCGCCTCCAGCGTCGGAACCAAGGCAAGCGGAAGACCAGTCGCAGCCCGCAGTCCCAAGCATGTCGCCACCCCTACTCGAATGCCTGTAAACGAACCGGGGCCGATCGAACAGGCCAGACCATCAAGACTGCTGAGCTGTAGACCGGCCTCTGCAAGCATCCGATCGATGGAGGGCAGGAGCAACAGGCCATGAGCACCGCCGGCATCCTGATCCCGCCTGGCTAAGACAATGTCGTCCTCCAGAATGGCGACACTCTGCCACGGCGTCGCTGTTTCAACCGCCAAAATCTTCATGAGTGATTACAACACCTGCCCCAGATCTTCCGTCTTGATCGCCTGATTCGTCAGCATTTCATGGAACGTAACCTGCACACTCCCCTGTCCACGACCATCTTCGAGAGAAATTTTGAACGGCCGGAGCAACTGAGTCGACGCCATCGCCTTCGCCGGCAACGACCGGTCCGCCGGCTCCTCGATCGGTCGAAAATCCTCATAGTGAATCGTCGCATCCACTTCACCGGTCTCCGTCAGACGGTCTTCCTGCACGACGAGTAAGGTTCGCCGGTCGAACCATAACCGGCGAGCCAGCACCGGTTGCATCGCTGAACCGTTCACGGGCGCATACACATCCAGCCGATAGCGATCCCCCTCGTCCACCAGCTTTACGGTTTCTCCCTTCGCAATCGTACCGGTACCGAGCACACCGCCCACAGCCCAGACACTCAGCTGAAACGGGCGTGCGAGCTTCCCCATCTCGGCCATTTCCGATTGGTGGCCGCTCAACACCCGTCCCAGGGTTGGAAGTCTCAGCTTATACACATCATCCGCTTGAACGAACTCAAACAATTCGCTTCCAATGCTGGTAAAACCCCGAAGCCGCAAGGCATTGGGACGGCGATAATACACCGCGCCCTCAACTCGCGAGGCGATGGGAATGAACCCGCCGCGCACCTTGGCACTGAACAACCCTTTCATCGAATGGATCGCAGCTTCCCGCTGCCGCAGCAAGACCGTTAACTCCTCCGCCGTCGCCCGCTTGAACGTCCCCTGCGGCGCAGATCGAAACACTGTGCAGCCCATGCCAGTCAGTAGTACCGCCGCAACACATACACCGACAATGGATCGCATCACACTACTTCCAATAACTCCCGCCCGTTTCTTGAGAACAGGGGCACAGGCATGACTCTCCTGCGCGCATTGAATGAGGCCCTTCTTAGGACGCGCATTCAGCGAGCACAGAGACGTGCCTGTGACCCTGTTCCCCTCCCCCCTACGCCAACACCACATCCAGCGCCTCTCGCACATCCTGAATTCCGACCAGTTCCATACCGTCGATC
The DNA here is from genome assembly GCA_015904055.1 of Nitrospira sp. The sequence goes on from JABMDE010000044.1 coordinate 24,417, forward strand.
GGATCGAGTTTCGTAAGATTCCGCTCAGGCAACAGACAGCGCTTGAATCCCATCTTCGCCGCCTCGCGAATGCGCAACTCAGCTTGGCTCACCGCGCGCACTTCCCCGCCGAGTCCCACTTCACCGAGAATCAGGAGGCCCGGCTCAATCGGCATCTCGCGCAGACTCGACGTCACCGCCGCAACAAGCCCCAGATCGATTGCGGGTTCATCGATATGCATACCACCGACCACATTCACGTAGACATCCTGTCCGGAGAGATGCAGCCCCAGCCGTTTTTCCATCACCGCGAGCAACAACGATACCCGGTTGAGCTCTACTCCATTCGCCATTCGTTTCGGCATAGCGTAACTCGTCGAGGACACCAGTGCTTGCAACTCGACTAAGATCGGCCTGGTCCCTTCGAGGCTCGACACCACGACCGACCCCGTGCTGCGCTGCGGCCGCTCGGCCAAAAATAGCTCCGAGGGATTGGTGACTTCCTCCAGCCCCCCGTCCTTCATTTCGAACACGCCGATTTCGTTCGTCGAACCGAATCGGTTCTTCACGGCACGGAGGATGCGATAGCTGTGTCCTTTGTCTCCTTCAAAATAGAGCACGGTATCAACGATATGCTCCAGCAATCGCGGTCCGGCAATGGCCCCTTCCTTCGTCACATGACCGATGATGAAGACCGGGACTCCTGCACGCTTGGCAAACCACATAAGCTGGCCGGCGACTTCTTGCACCTGGCTGATGCTGCCCGGCGCGGACGTGATCTGCTCCGTGTATACCGTTTGAATCGAATCCACCACCACGGCGGCCGGTTGAATCTCCTGAATGGCTTTCAAGATCTGTTCGAGAGAGGTCTCTGCCAGAATCAGCAGATTGGGGTGGTCGATGCCCAACCGTTGCCCTCGCATTTTGATCTGGCGAGGCGATTCTTCTCCTGACACATAGAGAACAGGTTGCGCAGGTGAGGCCAACCGAGGCAGTGCCTGAAGCAGCAACGTCGTTTTGCCGATTCCGGGATCGCCGCCGATCAAGATCACCGAGCCTGGGATTACACCGCCACCCAGCACCCGGTCGAATTCACCGATGCGGGTCAGCCGGCGATCCTCACCCACCACCTCGATCTCGCCGATCGGCGTGGCCGGGACCGAGGCAGCCTTCATCACCATGGGACGGCCCTTGCCGGTAGCCGCCTGCCGCTCTTCTTTCATCGTGTTCCAGCCGCCGCAGTCAGGACAACGACCGAGCCATCGAAGCGATTGATGACCGCACGATTGACAGGAAAAACTGGTTTTCGCTTTCAACGAAAGCCCC
>JABMDE010000045.1:0-5537 GCA_015904055.1 Nitrospira sp.
TTTTCCTGTTCGCAAATAAAACGGCACACCGGACCACCGCCAGTTCTCTACAAAACATTTCAGGGCGACGTAGGTCTCGGTGACCGAATCGGGTTTCACACCTTTTTCGCGCCGATAGCCTGGGACCGGTTTACCGTGCGCCGTGCCTTCTGTGTACTGCGCCCGCACGGTGTACTGCTCGACATCTTGTGCCGTAATGGGACGAAGGCATCGCAGGACTTCCATTTTTGAATTCCGTACCACGTCCGGATCCAGCGAGTACGGCGGTTCCATTGCGACGAGACAGAGCAGCTGGAGCAGGTGATTCTGAACCATGTCCCGCAAGGCGCCAGCTTCTTCATAGTAGGTGGACCTGGTTCCCACGCCTTCCGCCTCGCTCACGGTGATTTGAACATGATCGATATACTTGTGGTTCCAAATGGGCTCGAAAATGCTGTTGGCAAATCGTACGACCATGAGGTTCTGGACCGTTTCTTTGCCCAGGTAATGATCGATGCGGAAAATGGCCGATTCGTCGAACACCCGGCCTGTCACCGCATTGATAGCTTGTGCCGAGGCCAGATCGTGCCCGACGGGTTTTTCGACGATAATGCGGGCGTAGGGCGAACGAGCGGCCGACGTTCCTGCGAGCCCGGATCCGGCCAGTCCTTCGCAAACGGGTGTGAAGGAACTAGGAGGAATGCTGAGGTAGAAAATACGATTCCCCGGCAGTTGGAATGTGCGTTCGAGTTCCTCTGCGCGCGCTTTGAGTCGCACATAGGTCTGGGGATCGTCGTTCTCGCCGGCCAGATAGAAGATATGCCGGGCAAAGGCGTTCCAGGTGTCTTCGATCAACGCTTGTCGGGAATGTTTGACGACTCCGTCGCGTACGGTGGCCCGAAACTCTTCGTCGCTCATCGGTGTGCGGCCGAGTCCCAGCACGACGTAGTTCGAGGGGAGCAGTCCATCGAGCAGCAAGTTGTAGATGGCCGGGATCAGGCGGCGGCGGGCCAGATCACCCGACCCGCCAAAGATAACCACGGTGCAGGGCTCGACGGGCGGCAACGTTTCTTGCACCGGACCGTTTTCGATTCGTTGATTTTGTGAAGCCATGATGTCCTTCTGCAAAAATCAATACAGGATTATCGCCGGACCGCATGGCCGCCGAAGGCGTTCCGCAACGCAGCCAGCATTTTTTCCGCGAAGGATTCCTCTTGCCGCGACCGGAAGCGAGTAAAGAGCGCGGTGGTGAGCGTCGGAACCGGGACGTCTTTTTCAATCGCATCGGCGATCATCCAGCGGCCCTCACCGGAATCTTGCACGTACCCTTTCAGCTTTTCCAGTTTTTGATCGTCTTTGAGCGCGCCCGCGGCCAGTTCAAGCAGCCAGGAACGCACCACGCTGCCGTGCATCCAGAGATCGGCGATACGCGCCAGATCCAGCTTGTACTCGCTCTTCGACATCAATTCGAATCCTTCGGCATAGCCTTGCATCATGCTGTACTCGATGCCGTTATGCACCATTTTCACATAATGTCCGGCACCGGCGGCGCCGACATGGGCCCAGCCGTCGTCTGGAGCCAAAGTCTTAAAGACCGGTGCCAGCCGGTTGACCGCAGTGGTCTCGCCTCCGACCATGAGGCAGTAACCGATCTTCAGCCCCCAGATGCCTCCGCTGGTTCCGGCGTCTACATAATGGATGCCGCGGGGCTTGAGCTCGGCGGCGCGCCGGACGTCGTCGTGGAAGCGGGTGTTCCCGCCGTCGATGATGGTGTCACCGGGTTGCAGGAGCGCTGCGACAGCCTGTACGGTTTCTTCCGTCGGCGCGCCGGAGGGCACCATAATCCAGACGGCGCGTGGGGCGCTCAGTTTGCTGATCAGATCGGCAAGTGATGAGGCTCCGGTACAGCCCTGGGCTTCCGCCTGTTTGATCAGATCAGCCGAACGATCGAAGGCGACGACGCGATGTTGGTCGCGCCGCAGGCGAGTGACCATATTCATGCCCATTTTTCCAAGACCGATGAATCCCAGCTCCATAACAGCTCCTTGGTGTGTGTGCGGTGTAGTGGAGGTATGCCGACCCATCATGCCCATGGGCCGGCCGACTTCCCTATAGTCTCGCGTACAAGCCCGGCCGGAGGCCGGATGTATTTGAACCCGTTAGTCGATGCGGGCAGGGTTCGGGACGTCTTTAAATAGGAGATCGGCAAATTGCCGGCCAAAGTTGAGTCGGTCGGTCAGAGTGGATGCGGTTAGGAACTGCCCGGCAAGGTCTGCGAGTGCCGGTTCACGGGAAAACATGAATCGATGGATATCCACCGGCGCGGTCATCCAAAAGCCTCTCAGCCTGAAAAACGCCAGGATACAGTCTTCATAGAACAGGGTTAACAGATAATGTGCGGTCCCCGGTTTGTCTGTGAGATCTTGCGCTTTTCCCAGCCAGTGGAAGCATGAGGCTTTCATGCGGATTTGTTCATTGATCGTCGCTTGTGGAGGGCCTTGGCGAAAGCGATGGTGAGCTTTCTCCAGCAACTGGGCGCAGATCCCTTCGTGGTCGAACAGGATGCGCCCTTTCTTGAGCAGCGACGGAAGTCTGAGTGAATGGGCGAGCTCTTCTTCAACGCCTTGATAGCCGTGGTATCGGATGTCAGTGAGACGGTCGCCGACCCGAAGAATTTCATGACCGTCGGCGTCTCCCTTGACCAGCGCGATCAGATCAATATCGCTATGGGGGGTAATCGCCCGCCTCGCTCCCGATCCGACCAGGATGATGCCGACAAGATCGCCGCCGCGCCGGCCCTTGATATGCCGCAAGGCGACCTCCAGGCTGTCTTCGAAGCCGGGAGGATGAGGCGTTTCTGGTTGCTCCGGCGGTTCCGGGACCGCCAGAAGTTCAGCGTTGAGTTCCTCGCGGGTCGGCATGTTCGTGGCAGTTGTTGCGTCCATTAGGAGACCTGCGCCTGTTGAATGCGGGTGGGGAGGTCGGTGAGCCATTGCTCAAAAGACTGTCCGGCATCCACGATGATTTCAAGTTTGCCGTTGGAGAGGCGGCGGACGGTGCCGGGGTTTTCGGGAGACAGGGGAATTTCCACCCATTCCCGATTCAATCCAAGGGCGTCGGTGACTTCGAGAATTCTGCTGATTTGTTGAAACGAGACGGCTTGCGGGGTCATGGGTTGTTCCTTCCGATGCGTCGTCGGCATTCTATGTGCCGTTGAAAGTGGTGTCAATGAAAAGGGTTACTGTGTGAGGACGCGCATGAAGATCGCGCCGGCTTCGTCGATTTGTTTGGCGGAGACGTTCAGATGGGTGACGGCCCTGTAGCTCAGTCCTCCGATGGCATTGATGAGTACCCCTTGCTCTTTCAAGGCGGTGACGATCTCGGCTGGAGTGTGGCGCTGGTTAATCACGTCGAAAATCACAATGTTGGTTTCCACGTGCTGCGGCGCGATCTGGACCGACGGAATTTGTTGAAGCAGCCGGGCTAACTTTTTGGCATGGCTGTGATCATCCGTCAATCGCGTGACATGGTGTTCCAGCGCATAGATCCCGGCGGCGGCGAGGACGCCTGCCTGGCGCATGGCTCCTCCGTACATCCGGCGAAACCGGCGGGCGCGGTCGATGAGCTGCCGATCGCTGGAGATCAGTAAGGATCCGACGGGTGCGCCGAGGCTCTTCGAGAGGCACAGCGAGACCGTTTCAAAGTGTTGGGCGTAGGATGCCGGCGGGAGCGTCGTGGCGGCAACGGCATTCATGAGCCTGGCGCCGTCGAGGTGCATTGGAATGTTGTGCGTGGCGGCAACGGCTCGAATTTTTTCGATTGTCGCAAGCGGATAGATGGTGCCGCCCCCGGCATTGTGCGTGTTTTCAAGACAGATGAGGGCGGTGGAGATGCTGTGCGGATCAGTCGGCCTGATGGCGGCCTCGACCTGTTCTGCGCTCATGATCCCGCGCTCTCCGGGCACCCAATGCAATTGCACGCCTGCCAGCGCGCCGGCGGCGCCCTGTTCGTAGCGGACGATGTGGCTTTTGCTCTCGACGATGACTTCCTGCCCCGGCTGGGTATGTGACCGGATGGCGAGTTGATTCGCCATCGTTCCGGAGGGGACGAACAGCGCAAAGCGTTTGCTGAGCAGTGCCGCCGCCATTTCTTGGAGTCGGTTGACGGTGGGATCTTCCCCGTAGACATCGTCGCCCACCTCGGCACGGGCCATGGCTTTTCTCATGCCGTCAGAGGGGACCGTCACGGTATCACTGCGCAGGTCGATCATCCGCTACCTTTCATGTCATGTCCTCGCGCCGCATTCTAGCAAATTTTCTCCAGGCAGGCGCAAGGACACCTGCTACACTGCGCGCTATGGCTGAAGCAGATCATCGGATATTGGCTCGATGGGGCAATTTCTTTGGAGCCAAGCGGGAAGAGCTCATCCCATTGGCCTGGGCATTCGCCTATTTTTTCTGCCTGCTCTGCGGCTATTCCATTCTTCGTCCGGTTCGCGACGAAATGGCCATCGAAGGCGGCATCAAGAATCTCCCCTGGATGATGACCGGAACGTTTCTCACTATGCTGGCCGCGACGCCCCTGTTCGGCTGGCTCTCCGCGCGATGCTCCCGCTATCGATTGTTGTTGACCGTCTACGTGTTCTTCATTGCCAATCTGTTGGTGTTTTATGTCTTGATGGCCAGTCATGTTCATCCGGAGTGGGTGGCCCGAGGGTTTTTTGTCTGGCTGTCGGTGTTCAACCTGTTCGTTGTGTCGGTCTTCTGGAGTTTCATGGACGACCTCTTTACCCCGGAGCAGGGAGCCAGGCTGTTCGGGGTCATTGCCGCAGGAGGGAGCAGCGGCGCGTTGATCGGTCCGCTTCTCACGACAGGACTGACGTTTGTGTTCCCGGTGGCGGTCCTCATGCTGGTTTCAGCGGGGTTTCTGGTGCTGTGTCTGGGATGTGTATCCCGGCTTGAGCGATGGGGGCGTGAACGGTACGAGCACCATCAGCCATACTCCGGCGATCCTCTCAAGGGAAGTTTCCTGGCAGGAATACGCCTGACATTTTCCTCGCCTTATCTACTCGGGATTTGCGGGTATCTGGTCATTCTCACCATGACCGCCACGTTTCTGTACTTCGAGCAGACCCGCCTTGTCGCGGAATATCTCGACCAGCCGGAAGCCAGGACGCGCCTCTTTTCCGGCGTCGATTTTGTCACGAACTTGCTGACGTGGGTGACTCAGCTCTTTCTCACCAATCGAGTGATCGGTCGATTTGGTCTCGTCGCGGGATTGCTGCTTCTTCCAGCGATTAGTGCGGTGGGATTTCTAGGTATCGCCCTGTGGCCGACGTTGGCCGTCTATGTCGTCTTCTCAGTTTTGCGAAGGGTAGGGGAGTATGCGTTGTCCAAACCATCGCGCGAAGTGTTGTTTACCGTCGTCAGTCGTGAAGAAAAGTACAAGGCGAAGAACTTCATCGACACGGCCATCTCACGGGGCGGCGATGCATCCACCGCCTGGCTGATCACCGGGGTGAAAGCGTTCGGGGCCACAACCACTCACATTGCCTGGGC
>JABMDE010000045.1:5657-15675 GCA_015904055.1 Nitrospira sp.
CGCATTGCGGGCGATGGCGGATCGATTGGCAGCCGACGAAGAGGCGATCTTGGCGGCCAATACGAAGGATGTTGATGCGGTCGGGAAGTCGCACGAGGCCGATGTTAAAAAAGATCGGATGAAAGCGTCCGTCGCGCGTGTACGGATGACGGCCGACTCGATTAAGGAGATGGTCGAGCGACTTCGTATTATCGCCGAATTGCCCGATCCGGTCGGGGCCGTGACGGCTCGGTGGGAGCGGCCGGACGGGCTTCAAGTCAGCCGGATGCGGGTTCCCATCGGCGTGATCGGAGTCATTTCCGAGCTGAATCCGCTGGTGATGGTTGAGTCGATCGCACTTTGTCTCAAATCGGGCAATCTCTGTGTGTTTCGTGGTGCAGCGGAGTGGAACCTGACGAGCCGAGCGATTGAAGCGGGATTGCGGGAAGCAGCTGAAAAATGTGAAGTGCCGGCAGGCGCGTGGATTCTGATCGATCGCCCGGAGAAGGACATCGCGGTCGATTTGATGCGGTCGGTGAAAAGTTTGGACGCCATCATTCCACGCGGTGGCGCGGGCCTTCGCAAAGCGGTGATGGAGCAGGCAAAAGTGCCGGTACTCTGTCATGAGGGCGGTCTTACGCAGCTCTTTGTCGACGGGGATACCGATATTCCCATGGCGCAGAACTTGGTCATCAATTCCAAGGCACAGTTGTTTGGTGCGGCCAACGCCCTCGATACCTTGCTGGTGCAGCAGGTGATCGGGCGGCAGTTCTTGCCCCCGCTGATCAACCGGCTGCTGGATCAATTCAAAGTCGAAGTGCGCGGCTGCCCCAAGACGGTTGCGCTAATGGGGCAGATGGCGATGACGGGCCATACGTCGATCGTGCCGGCGACGGATGCCGATTGGCGCATGCAGTTCCAGGGGCCGGTATTAGCCGTAAAAATGGTGGAAGATCTGGACGAGGCCGTGGCGCATATCGCGGAGTACGGTCCCTGTCTCACGGCCGTCATTACGACGACCCGCTACGAATCGGCCATGCGCTTCACGCGTGAAGTTGATGCCGGCGCAGTGTTCGTCAACGCGTCGTCACGGCTCAATGCGGGGGATAGTTATGGAATGGGGGCCGATATCGGACTCAGCGGCTCGCGGCTGCATGCGAAGGGGCCGATCGGGTTGGAACAGTTGACGTGCGAGAAGTACGTCGCGTTTGGGTCAGGCCAACTTCGCGTGCCGCATCCTGTTCCAGAGACGTACTTCGACGCGATCATGCTCAAAAGGCCGTGATTCGTCGTTCGTGAAGCATATTTCGTAACTCGCAAGCTGAGAAGCAGCCCCACTTCTTCCATCCTGCGCTTCATGCTTCACGAGATACGAACGACGAGCCGTACGCCACATGCTTTCCTCCTCAGATGAGCTACGAACTGCGTTGCATGAACACCTTGCCCGGTGGGGCCTCAAGCGTTTTACCTCCGACCGCGATTATTTCGCGTGGCAACGGCGGCAACTTTCTTCTGCAGATCTGAATCATCTCAATCGACAAGTCGAGCTGAAACGGAGTGGCGACTGCCGCGACGAGATCGCATTTTATGACCTAACTGCCCAGCCGACGATCCTTTCCGTCATTCACAGCCAGCGGTATGACTACTATGAAGCGGTCGGGTTGCCTGTGGCCTCTCGACTTGGCGATGCCCGGCGCGTTCTCGATCTCGGTTGCGGCACGGGAATTCTCACCACCTTTTATGCTGGTAGATTTCCTGACAAAGAGTTCATCGCGGTCGATCGATCGCCGGCATCGATTGCCGCTGCTCGGCAGAAAGCGAACGAACTCGGCCTAGCCAACGTTCGTTTTGACTGTCTTGATGTGGAGCGTGAATCGCTTCGAGGCTCCTTCGATCTCATTGTGGCAACGCATGCGCTCATGCAGGCAGAGCAGGATCCTGGCATTCCCAGTGAGAGTTGGCGGACCTTCAAACGGGCGCATCACGCAGAGCGGCAAACAGACTTCGAGCAGCGAACAGGAATCGGTGCTCGGCTGGACAGACTTGGTGCGGTTCTGGACTCATCTGGCCGGATGGTCGTTTGTGAAAAAGTGAGACACCTGGCCAGGCGAGTGCCCTTCCAGCGAGCATTGGCGGAAAGGGATTTGCAGTTGATTGAACCGCCTGGATCGATCCGGTATCGATTGATCGAAGAAGCGGTAGATGATGGGCCGTTGTATGTAGTACAAAAAGGGTGCGGAGTCGCTTTGGTGTGGGACGAATCACCGGAGACGGACGAAGGTCTGGTTTTCAATCGAAATGCCGGGGTTGCCGCACAGACGGATCCTGACAGGCCTCTGTATGAGAATCATTGGTCGTCGGCACAAACGGCATGGGAACAATTGAACCATCGGGTAGTGACACAAGAGGTGACGCACCAGCAATCGGACGGTCGACAAGTGCATGTCGAGCTGGGGATATCCGAGGATGTACGGTATCTCTACTGCGCCAATACGTTCGATCAGCGGCAGCTCGTGATCGTTGAACCGGTTCGTGCGGCGTTGCTCGAAGCCTATTACCGAGAGATCATTGGCGGTATGTCATGAGGCACACATCGGTTCAACCATGGTTCCTTCGGAACCTTGGTGCGAGTGGCACGAGGTATGCTTGAGAGCCGGGAAAATATAGTGGCTCGCATCAGTTGACACAGGTGACGAAGAGGTGTACAGAGGAACTTGTCAGTTGTTTGCCTCAGTTTCCGTTCTGTGACAGGTTACGGCTTCATAGTCTTCTCGTTCGTTCCGAGCAAGGAGGAGGTGAAGATGGAAGACCTTAGTCCACCGGATCACAATGGCCCGCCGAGTCACGGACGGGCTCCTCGTCAGTCACGCTAGCCGGTTCTCCATCGGCTGTTGTTATCCCGCGTAGGGAACGTACGTCTCAGTCAGCCATTGTGGAGAACTTCCGGTGCGTGAGGAACACAAGCGCCTGGGATTGTTGTATATCCCCTGACGAACCGCTCTTACTCCAACTCCTCGTACGGGTCTGCAGAATCAGTGCGAAATAATCGATTCGGCGTCCTAAGCGCCACACACGGGCGACCTCTCAATGAATGTTGTGGCGGGTCGTCCGTGCTGTTTTGTTGGTGAGCGAGATGAACAAGCCGGTCAATTGGCAAGAGATTCTACGATAGGAACGCAATGAAAGGGGTACGACCATGGATAGCACTTTCATCATGTTCGCAATCGTGATGCTGGGAATTTTTGTCGGCGGCCTTGTTGTTTACAAGAAGAGCGAGTAGACGGTCAAGATAGAGAAACCGTCTAGCGCATCTCGGCCCGATAGCCTATCAGGCAGTTTGAGCCGGGAGGTGGGTTGTGCCTCCCGACTGTCCACGCTATGTGTGTGCCCAGTTCCACGTTCATCTAGTCTGAATACCTCTCTTGCCATCGTTTGTTCCTGGGACTGAGATCTAGTCGATCCGCCGGTTCACCCGTCACGGCTATTCCCCCTGCTCAAAATTGCTAAACCGTTGAATTCATAATGAGGCAGAAAGGTGGTATGACTCAGAATCCTCTTTTGAACATTAGAAAGCTCGCTAATCTGTCCATAAGCGCGTATGGTCGGTGGCAAGGAGGGCGCTATGGATATCAATACGATTATATTCGGGTTTGTGATTGCCGCGCTTTTGGTCGGTGGAGTGATTGTCTACAAGAAGGGGCAGTGAGCTGTCTCCGTATAGTGTCGCTAAGGCTCTGAATCCTCTCTCGGGAGCGTGCCTTGCAGAACCTGTCAGTGTGAATTCAAGGCCCGCTCCCAAACTCTCACGCGTATAGCCCTGTCGAGTGTCGTTTGTTGCGTACACGATACTATGCTCGATCTGTCTTTGATTCGAGCAGTCAGTGTCGTGTTAACCCGCCACGAATTTCAGTGAGACTCCGTTGATACAGTAGCGCAGGCCTGTAGGAGGAGGGCCATCGTCGAAGACGTGGCCTTGGTGACCGTTGCAGCGGGCACAGTGGACTTCTATGCGGGCCATGAAGAATTTCGAGTCAGTGCGTGTTTCAATCACTTTCGGATCGATCGGCTGCCAAAAACTGGGCCAGCCAGTACCGCTGTCGAATTTGTGTTCGGATGAAAAGAGCGGCAAGTCGCAGCCGGCGCAGTAATAGATCCCGGTTTGGTGATTGTCATGGAGTGGGTTTGCAAAAGCCCGTTCCGTATCTTCGTGCCGCAGGACTCTGTAGGCCAACAGCGACAAGAGCTTCTTCCATTCCGCATCGGTTTTTGAGATCTTGACGATCAGCCCGATCTCAACTTTGGCTGGCATAGGCGATCTCCTTTGTACAACAGGAGTGAATTAGGCATCAGTCGAATCGTATGGATAATCCTTACATAAGCCATCAGGGAAGGGCAAGACGGGAGGGGAGGGATCTTTAAGAAGGGGGTTGTATTTTTTATTGTAGGAATTACAATACGGTCGTGTTGTCAATGTTGGTCCTGCGAATCCACCATTTATAGAGAGAGGCGTAACCGTGAATTGGAAAAATATTCTACGGCTTGTTGTTGCAGTGGGTGTCTGCGGTACTGCTGGCCAAGTTCTGGCCTACGACTCCAGTCCTTACGCTCCCGGCAGCCTGGATCCCTGCACGCAGGTGTATTTTTCTGCTTTCACGCCCATCCCATTCTCAGTGGAGAAGAATAATGTAGAAGTGGCGCCGAAGTCGGACTTTTCATTTCTTGCATCCAAAACCACCAACTGGCCAAGTATTACTGTAAAGATCAAGGACGAAAAGGTCCCGGTCACTGTCACCACGATCACGAACGGGTATCTGGTTAAAGGAAAATTGCCCGCCACTGTGAAAGGCAGTTATATCCGCGTTGAAATTTTTGCCAAAGGTCCGAACGATTGTGACAAGGCCGATGGGTGGTTGCTGAAAGTGGGGAATTAAGCGTATCTGAAACGACGTGGACCGGGGAGTCCCTGTCTACGTCGTCCTGTCAGTGTGAGTGTGAACCATCCTCAGAACGTTTCCTCTACGGTTTCAATCGATGCGTAGCGTGCCCGCCATTTCTATTGCGGTAGCCCCAGCGAAACAAAAATTTGTCGGTTTCCAATCCTGCCTGGAGTCCATGGCGAATATCAGGTTTTCTTGACCCAAAGCTGCTAGGATGCTCTCGGGTCTGTCAGCGAGTGCTACCCTCTTGTGAAAGGAAACCCATGTTGAAACGTTCAACGCTTATGACCGTCTGTCTTATCGCAGCGCTCATTGGTATGCCGACCCTCTCGTTTGCAAAGGCACGAGGAGGATCGGGAGGTGGATTTTCAAGCGGCTCTCGCAGTGGAAATTCCTCAATGAGTATGGGCAGCCGTGGATCACGCACCCATCAAGATAACGGCGCCAAGCCTATTGAACAGTCCACCACCGCCAAACCATCGACGACTCCGCCGCCTACCACGGCGAGCAACCCGGCAGCGCAGTCGGCACCGTCTCCACAGCCGTCTTTTCTCCAACGTAATCCCCTGCTCGCCGGGATCGCTGCGGGCCTGGCTGGATCGTGGATCGGCCATATGATTTTCGGTGCGACGGACAGCAGCGCCCAAACTCTGAATGGGGAGCCGGCTCCGGCTTCCAACTCGATTGGACTGATGCTCTTGCTGATGATGTTAGGTGCGGGTGCGCTCTATTTGTTCAAGAAAAATCGACGAACACCTGCCCCGGTGTTCTCGGGTATCCCACGGAGCACAGCCGTAAAGGGCAGTCTCCTCGACACGTCTTATAAGAACACTCCCCTTAGGCTGGTGGCTGATGATGCATTCGCCGTGACTGCCTCAGATAAGGCGGCATTTCAGCAACTGCTCACCGATGTTCAATCAGCCTGGAGCACACAAGATGTGGCGGCGTTGCGACGCGCGGTGACGCCTGAGATGTTGAGCTATTTCAGCACTGCCTTAGCAGAAGACAGTAGCAGGGGAATTCAGAATCACGTGGAAGCGGTAGAGTTGCTTCAAGCAGAAGTGCTCGAAGGCTGGTCTGAGGACAACACGGACTATGCGACGGCGGCCTTACGCTGGAGCGCCCGCGACTATACTGTTTCCATGACGATTCCGCGTGGAGAATCAGGTTATCTCATCGAGGGTAGCGAGGAGACATCGAGCGAGTCCCGCGAAGTCTGGACGTTCATGCGTGTGCGAGATGGGCAGTGGCTGCTGTCGGCTATTCAGCAATAACTGTCAAGTAGCGGGGAACGGCGGCTGACTCACACAGGGTCAGTCGCCAATCCATCTCCAGAGACAGGGTATGAGCACATAGGCCGCGGCCGATACCAGTACTCCGATCACCACGCCGAGCAGTCCAGCCACATAAAGCCCGGCAAACGGCGCCACAAACACTATCAAGATCATGAAGAGGGCCAGCGACCGATGGCCTTCGTAGAAGGTCCGTCTGGCTTCAGCCGAGAAGGACGCGGCGGAGTCGGAGCGATCAGCCATGCCCGGAGTATAGACGAAACCTACCGTCCTGTCTGTCGTGGAAGTCCCGAGGAACGAGCCATCTTCTTAGATGGTAGGAGTTGCATACCAACCCTATGTCTCGCTTATTGGGAAGATAGCGGATCTGCCATCGCATCGGATTCGAGATCGTGCAGGAGCCGTTGAAAGTCTTTGTCGTTAGTGCGCTTTCTTCCTCACTCAGCTCCAAGAAGTCGCTCGTGGTCCCCACTCGCCAGCCCCTGGCCTCCAGCCTCTTTTGTTTTGTCTTGTTCATCGTTCCGTCTCCACACGCGCCGCCTGGCCGTAGGCGCTTAACCGTCGCTGACAGGTCTCGATTATCTGCGATGGCGTCGACTTCGTTTTCTTACTGAATATCTCCACGATCACGATGGCATCCGTATCCGTACGGTAGACAATGCGCCATGTTACCCGTTCATCCTGAATTCTCAATTCATGGCACCGCTGGCCCACGCCGGGCATTGGTCTCGAATGAGGAAGTCCCAGCCGCTCTCCTTGTTGCAAACGCCGGAGCAGCACACCAGCCTCAAGGCGAGCTGCTGGAGAGAAGGGTGGGCTTTTGACTTCTCCGTGGAGCCAGACTAAAGGCTTATCAGGCCGCGCCATCCGCATCAGTATATGTCATATATGACATGGCTGCAAGGTTCAGTTTTGGAGACAACGGTCGCGATGGGCGGGCTAGGGTAGGCGGGGCTTTCTCCTCATTGGACCGTCGACGATCTTGAATTCGTATAAGCGACATTCAATTGATCCATTAAAGAGGGGAGTTTTTTTCGACGGGGCCAGGCCTACCGATTTCTGCGCGCGCATGTCGCCGGTCAGCATATAGACGCGCCAGCCTGCGAACCGCTGTTTGAGCCAGTCGCCGAGCCGGGGGTAGAAAGATGCCATCTCATCCGGTTGGCTGAGACGGATGCCATAGGGAGGGTTGATGACCATCACGCCTTGATCGGCAGGCGCTTCGAGCGAGAAGATATCGCTGTGCTTCAGATGGATATCGCCGGTGACTCCCGCACCCTCAAACGTCCGTTGCGCGATCTTCACTGCGACGGCATCGCGATCTGAGGCGTAGATGGGTGCAGGCGCTTCGGCAAGTTGTTCGAACCGTGATGTTTCCCGTAGACCGTTCCAGATACTGGCATCATGATTCAGCAGCCGTTCGAATCCAAAGTTCCGCGCTACGCCCGGCGCAATTCGGCGGGCGATCAAGGCGGCTTCGAGTGGAATGGTCCCACTCCCGCACATGGGGTCGAGCAGGATGTCGCCCGGGGTCCAGCCTGCGAGCTGCAGTATGCCGGCTGCCAGATTCTCTCTCAGTGGTGCGTCGACGGACGCGGTTCGGTGCCCGCGTTTGAAGAGGGGCTCGCCGGATGTATCAAGATAAAATGTGACGGTGGTCTGGTCGAGAAAGGCGTCGAGGCGGATATTGGGGTGTGCCGTATCGACGCTGGGTCGCTTGTGGCGCGCGGCGATGAACTTGTCGCAGACCGCGTCTTTGATCCGGAGCGTGAGGAAGTCCAGGCTGGGCAGTGGGCAACGGTGCGCGCTGACCTTGACTTTGATGGTCTGGGAAGGAGTAAACCACTCGGGCCAGGCCAACGCGTAGGCGGCGCGATAGACGTCGTGCTCGGTACGGTACCGGCTCTGTCCGACTTCCCAGAGGATCCGGCTGGCGATGCGAGATTTCAGGTTCGCGTCGTACATGGTCGCCCAGGGGCCTTGGAAGCCGACGCCGCCGTCTGTTTTTGCCGTTGCGGACACACCGAGGTCACGGAGCTCCGTTTCCAACAGTGTCTCAAGCCCACGAGGGCAGGGTGCAAAGAATCGGTAGTTTGTGCTATCCATTTTCCTGCCGGGTATCGTGCCAGGAGGTCCGTTCATGAATTTTTGCAGCGCCTGCGGGAAATCGGTGTCGAAGAAGATTCCTCTCGGCGACAACGTAGCCCGATTTGTCTGCGATAGCTGTGAAGCTATTCATTACCATAATCCGAAGATCGTTGCGGGCTGTATTCCGGAGTGGGGGGACCAGATTCTGTTATGCCGCCGCGCGATCGAGCCCAAAATCGGACTCTGGACCTTTCCCGCCGGGTTTATGGAAATCGGTGAAAGCACCGAGCAGGCTGCAATGCGTGAGACCAAGGAAGAAGCGCAAGCTGATGTTGAAATCACCGCACTCCATGCCGTCTTGAGCCTGCCCTATATTGGACAGGTCTACATGGTGTTTCGTGGCCGCATGCTCACGCCGGGCTATGAAGCGGGAGCGGAGAGTTTGGAGGTGCGGCTCTTTCCTCTTGCCGAGATTCCATGGGATCTCATCGCGTTTCCGGTTGTGCGAGAGGCTCTCAAACGCTACGTGGACGATAGTAAGACCGGCCAATTTCAACTGCATCTTGCCAGCCTTTCGGACCGTCTTCCTTGTTAACCCACCAGTGCTGTGAGTGCGTCTACAGCAATTATTCGCTTCTGTGAGCCAACATGCTGATGAGGAGTAGTAGGATGAGAAGTCGCGCTAGGCTGCTCCGACCTTCGATGTGTGCTGTTCGAGAATTCGATTGAGTCGTGCTTGATCGGGAGGCGAGACGGTCAGAAATTCGAATCCGATACCGTGGGATCCGGTCCATCGTACGGCCGCATTGCTGATCGTGATCGGAGTGGCTTCTCCGAGCGGTTGAAGCTGTACCTCAAGCTGCATGCCGGTAAAGGGTCGAATAACACTCTCGATCCGGCAACCCTTCTGGGACAGATCCTTGACTGATCCAGTGTACCGTAGTTTATCCCTCTGAATCAGAGTGCAGGGTAGTGTTAGCGAGAGTCGCGGGAACTTGCGGACAACCATAATGTTTCCTTGTGTCTCGTTGTATCTCTTTTGAGCAGGCTATTGGTCGATGGCGTTCTTGTCAATGAAAACGCCGATCTGAGCAGTCGTGGGACGGCAGAGAGAAACATTGTGAAATTGACAGGATACACGGGGGATTCTGTTTGCCTGAGAAGAGGCATTTTCTCTGAGCGGATCGCCGGTTTGATTTTGAAAAAGCGGACTCCTACAATGCCGGCGATCAAGAAAGGTGAAGGTATGGCCCGGCGCGTATCGGCTAAAATCCGCACTTCGAAGAGAGCCCCACGCCGGTTGGTTTCACTCGGTGCGCCGGCCAAACGCCGGTTTCAACAGCGTCTGCTGAAGTGGTATCGAGAGTATGGCCGGGATCTGCCCTGGCGAAAGACCTCGGATCCCTATCACATCCTCGTGTCCGAGGTGATGCTGCAACAAACTCAGGTTGATCGGGTGATTCCAAAATACCACGAGTTTTTGGAACGTTATCCCAGTTTCGAGGATCTCGCTGAGGCGCCGGTGGCCGATGTGAAGAAGACCTGGTACCCACTGGGGTACAACATTCGGCCGGAACGGCTGCATAGCATCGCTTGTGAAACTGTGGAGCGGTATGGAGGGAAATTGCCCAGTGATGCGGACGAGCTGCTGTCGTTCAAGGGGATCGGCCGCTATACCGCCGGTGCAATTCGTTCCTTTGCATTCAATGAAGATGCCCCGAT
>JABMDE010000045.1:15795-21804 GCA_015904055.1 Nitrospira sp.
AGCTGCCGACCGGCCGATACCTGGGATCATTTGTGATCCGGCAGTCATTTGCGCCGAAGATTACTCAGAAGAGTGAGGGGAGTCAACGATGTAGGAGTAAAAAGGCTCGTTGTTTATGAGATATGCATCACAAGCAGCGGGGTTCTGTGAGATTTTATCCCTCAACCACTCGGTCTCGCTCGGAGTCGTGCCTGAGCGGGGTCCAAGGCTCGATGATTCGTCATGGATAAGGTGGCTAGGGAAGGCGGGGCTTTCTCCTCATCGGACCGTCCACGATCTTGAACTCGTACAAGCGGCATTCAATCGATCCGTTGAAGAGGGGAGTTTTTTTCGATGGCGCTAGGCCGATCGATTTCTGCGCGCGCATGTCGCCGGTCAGCATATAGACGCGCCAGCTTGCGAACCGTTGTTTGAGCCAGTCGCCGAGCTGGGGGTAGAAGGATGCCAGCTCATCCGGTTGGCTGAGGCGGATGCCATAGGGAGGGTTGATGACCATCACGCCTCGATCAGCGGGCGCTTCGAGCGAGAAGATATCGCTGTGTTTCAGACGGATATCGCTGGCGACTCCCGCACCTTGAAATGTTCGTTGCGCGATTTTCACTGAGGCAGCGTCGCGATCTGAGGCGTAGATGGGCGCAGGCGCTTCGGCAAGCTGTTCGAACCGTGATGCTTCCCGCAGACCGTTCCAGATAGTGGTGTCGTGATTCAGCAGCCGTTCGAACCCAAAGTTCCGTACCATACCCGGTGCAATCCGGCGAGCGATCAACGTGGCTTCAAGTGGAATCGTCCCACTCCCGCACATGGGGTCGAGCAGGATGTCGTCCGGGGTCCAGCCGGCGAGCCGCAGTATACCGGCTGCCAGATTTTCTCTCAGTGGTGCGTCGACCGATGCCATTCGGTGCCCGCGTTTGAAGAGCGGCTCGCCGGATGTATCAAGGTAAAATGTGACGGTAGTCTGGTCGAGAAAGGCATCGACGCGGATGTTCGGGTGTGCCGTATCGATGCTGGGCCGCTTGTGGCGCACGGCGACGAACTTGTCGCAGACCGCGTCTTTGATCCGGAGCGTGAGGAAGTCCAGGCTGGGCAGTGGGCAGCGGTGCGCACTGACCTTGACCTTGATTGTCTGTGAGGGGGAAAACCACTCGGGCCAGGCCAGCGCGTAGGCCGCGCGATAGATGTCGTGCTCGGTACGGTACGGGCTCTGTCCGACTTCCCAGAGGATGCGGCTGGCGATACGAGATTTCAGGTTCGCTTCGTACATGGCAGCCCAGGGGCCGTGGAAACCGACGCCGCCGTCTGTTTTGGCCGTTTCGGACACACCGAGGCCATGGAGCTCCGTTTCCAGCAGGGTCTCAAGTCCACGAGGGCAGGGTGCAAAGAATCGGTGGTTTGTGCTATCCATTTTCCTGTCGGTTATCGTGCCAGGAGGTCCGTCCATGAATTTTTGCAGCGCCTGCGGGAAGTCGGTGTCGAAGAAGATTCCTCTCGGCGACAACGTAGCCCGATTTGTCTGCGATAGCTGTGAGGCTATTCATGAAGCGGGAGCAGAGAGTTTGGAGGTGCGGCTGTTTCCTCTTGCCGAGATTCCATGGGATCACATCGCGTTTCCGGTTGTGCGAGACGCTCTCAAGCGCTACGTGGATGATAGCAAGACCGGCCGATTTCAACTGCATCTTGCCAGCCTTTCGGACCGTCCTCCTTTTTAACCCGCAAGTGTTGTGAGTGCTTCTGCAGCAATTGTCCGCTTCTGCGAGCCAACGTGCAGATAACGAGCGGCGGGATGAGGAGTCGGGCTAGGCTGCCCCGACCTTCGGTGCAAGCTGTTCGAGAATTCGATTGAGCCGTACTTGATCGGGGGGCGCGACGGTCAGAAATTCAAATCCGATGCCGTGGGATCCTGTCCATCGTACTGCCGCGTTGCTGATCGTGATCGGAGTGGCCTCTCCGGGCGGTTGAAGCTGTAGTTCAAGCTGCATGCCGGTAAATGGGCGAATAACGCTCTCGATCCGGCAACCCTTCTGGGACAGATCTTTGACTGATCCGGCATACCGTAATTTATCCCTCTGAATCAGAGTGCAGAGTAGCGTCACGGAGAGTCGTGGGAATTTGCGGACAACCATAATATTTCCTTGTGTCTCGTTGTATCTCTTTCGAGCAGGTTATTGGCCCATGGCGTTCTTGTCAATGAAAACGCCGATCTGAGCAGTCGTGCGACGGTAGAGAGAAACATTGTGAAATTGACAGGATACACGGGGATTCCGTTTGCCCGAGAAGAGGCATTTCCTCTGAACAAATCGCAGGTTTGATTTTGAAAAATCGGACCCCTACAATGCCGACGATCAGGAAAGGTGAAGGTATGGCCCGGCGTGCATCGGCTAAAATCCGTACTTCCAAGAGATCTCCCCGCCGGTCGGTTTCACTCGGTGCGCCGGCCAAACGCCGGTTTCAGCAGCGCCTGCTGAAGTGGTATCGAGAGTATGGCCGGGACCTGCCCTGGCGGAAGACCTCGGACCCCTATCACATCCTCGTGTCCGAGGTGATGCTGCAACAAACTCAGGTCGATCGGGTGATCCCCAAATACCACGAGTTTTTGGAACGGTATCCCAGTTTCGAGGATCTCGCTGAGGCACCGGTGGCCGATGTGAAGAAGACCTGGTACCCATTGGGGTACAACATCCGGCCGGAGCGGCTGCACAGCATCGCGCGTGAAACCGTGGAGCGGTATGGAGGGAAATTGCCTAGCGATGCGGACGAGCTGCTGTCGTTCAAGGGGATCGGCCGCTATACCGCCGGTGCAATTCGCTCCTTTGCATTCAATGAAGATGCCCCGATCTTGGATACCAATGTCATACGGGTGTTGCATCGGGTATTTGTGGCCGAGGGTGATCCCAAGACGCAGAAGGCGATGTTGTGGGACCTATCCGAAGCCTTGATCCCTCGCGGCAAGGGTTATGACTTCAATCAGGCGATCATGGACTTTGGCGCGACGGTCTGCACAGCGCGCGACCCCTATTGTCTCCTGTGTCCGATGAAGTCATTCTGCAAAACCTATCCGTTTAGTCCGGCGTCCGGCGGCTAGAGAAAATTGCAATGCCAGTTGTCGAAGTCGCAGCGGGGATCATTCATCGTGACGGGCGCTATTTGATTGCCCGCCGGAAGCCAGGCGTCCACCTGGGGGGCTTTTGGGAATTTCCAGGCGGGAAACGGGAGGCGGGCGAATCTCTGGAGGAGTGTTTACAGCGTGAGTTGTTCGAGGAGCTGACTATTCGAGTGGATGTTCCTATTCCGTACCGGATTGTCCGGCATGAGTATCCGGAAAGGACCGTGGAGTTGCATTTCTTTTGCTGCGCTATCGAGCAGGGGGAGGCCGTGCCTGTCGACTGTGAGGAGATCAGATGGGTTCTTCCTGAGGAGTTGGCTCGCTTCGAGTTTCCTCCGGCGGACCGGGTCATCATTGATGCATTGCAGTCTGATGCAAAGCAAGAAAGGGCCGAGCGATGAAAGTTGTGCTCGACATCGAGACCATTCAGGCCCCACGAGAGGAATGGGCCCGTTTGGCTGGAAAGGCATCGGAGAGTGGTGACGGCGTCCGATTCGAAGAAGGCGGCGATCTCTTCACGGTCGGGGCGGCTGAAGAGCAGAGGCATGCGGACGATGAGCAGTATGCCAAGTCGGCATTCGATGCCACGTTTAGTCGTGTGGTCTGTATCGGATGCGGACGAGCTGCTGTCGTTCAAGGGGATCGGCCGCTATACCGCCGGTGCAATTCGTTCCTTTGCATTCAATGAAGATGCCCCGATTTTGGATACCAATGTCATACGGGTGCTGCATCGGGTTTTTGTGGCCGAGGGTGATCCCAAGACGCAGAAGGCGATGTTGTGGGACCTGTCCGAAGCCTTGATCCCTCGCGGCAAGGGCTATGATTTCAATCAGGCAATCATGGATTTTGGAGCGACGGTCTGTACAGCACGCGATCCCTACTGTCTTCTGTGTCCGATGAAGGCATTCTGCAAAACCTATCCCTTTAGCCCGGCGCCCGGTGGCTAGCAGGATGCTGAAAAATCCCCCCAGCGTCGTTCTCGCATCGCTCAGAGGCTCAACGTACCGAAGCGTACGCCTCGTCTGTTCACTCGCTGCGTCCTTGCTGGATGGCATTTTTGAGCATCCTGTGGTTATTGTGACCTCAGCGCCATACGTAAGGCTTCACCGGCATTTTATGGATAAACCGAGTTTTTTCGTAGCCTGTTAGAGGGTTTCCCATGCCTGTCGTTGAAGTCGCAGCGGGGATCATTCATCGTGACGGGCGCTATTTGATTGCCCGCCGGAAGTCAGGCGTCCACCTGGGGGGATTTTGGGAATTTCCAGGCGGGAAACGGGAGGCGGGCGAATCTCTGGTGGAGTGTTTACAGCGTGAGCTGTTCGAGGAGCTGACTATTCGAGTAGATGTGCCTATTCCGTACCGGATTATCCGGCATGAGTATCCAGAAAAGACCGTGGAGCTACATTTCTTTTGTTGTGCCATCGAGCAGGGGGAGGCGGTGCCTGTGGATTGTGAGGAAATCAGATGGGTTCTTCCTGAGGAGTTGGCCTGCTTCGAGTTCCCTCCGGCGGATCGGGTCATCATTGACGCATTGCAGTCTGATGCGAAGAAAGAAAGGGCCGGGCGATGAAAATCGTGCTCGACATCGAGACTATCCAGGCTCCACGAGAGGAGTGGGCTCGTCTGGCCGGAAAGGCATCGGAGAGTGGTGGCAGCGTTCAATTCGAAGAAGGGGGCGATCTCTTCACGATCGGGGCGGCTGAAGAACAGAGGCATGCGGATGATGAGCAGTATGCCAAGTCGGCATTCGATGCTACGTTTAGCCGTGTGGTTTGTATCGGCCTCTTGGAATTTTCCGACCAAATGGAAGCCCGGAGCGCGGTCGCCTGGTACGGCGGGAACGAGCAGGAGTTGCTTCGCCAATTTTGGGCGCGGCTCGCCAAGGATCGCCCGACTCTGTTTATTACGCACAACGGGCTTGGATTCGACCTCCCGTTTCTCAAGAAGCGGTCGATTATTCACCAGGTGAAGCCGAGTTTCGATGTGAATCTAGCGAAGTTTCGGACGGAGCCGGTCTATGACACGATGGCAATTTGGAGTAATTGGGATACGCGGGGCTGGGTTAAGTTGGATGTGCTGGCCAGGGCCTTACAGGTCGAGACGAAATCAGGGAGCGGAGCGCAGGTGGCTGAGATGTGGGAGAAGGGACGGAAGGACGAACTTGCCCGCTACTGCCTCCAAGACACCTATGTCACCTATGCCTGTTACTGTCGGATGAATTTCCGTCAGCCCTTGTCCCGAGAAGTGGTATTGCTGCAACCTGAGATTCTTGATGTCGGCTGACTCGCCGCGTGATCAGCGGGTCCGATAAGCTTCAGCCGGTTTCTTCTTTGGCGCCAGCCGCCCCGATGCGGTGCTGGCTTTGGCGGCCTTGAGTTCTGCTGTGCGTTCGCGAAGCTCCCGCTTCATCCACTCAACTTCCCGCTTCAGCATTGCGAGCTCGGAGTCTTTCATTTTACTGGTTTCGCGCACTTGGCGGAGTTCGTCCAGTTTCTTGTTCAGTAGGTCATCGTTGTTTATCGCTGGAGCCATGGGATTGCCGGAAGCAGCAGGAGTATTGACTACGAATGCCTGCGCAGTTGCAGGGGCCTCCGGTTTGAACGTCGACGTTGCAACCTGAGTCGTGGGTGTCGCTGAAGTGGGTGGAAGCTCCGATGCGGTTGCAACCGGGATGGCCGTTGGTGTCTGTCCCTTGGCGAGTACTTGATGGTCGATCACGATCGCGAGAGTTCCAGGAGCCCATTGTGCAGCATAGGACGGAGCCCGTTCGATGCGGGCTGCCGTGCTCGGTACGAATCCCGATACTCTTGTGTTCTTGGTCGGGGCGATTGTCAGATAGAGGGAATTCTGAGACGCGTAGATGGTGCCCGCTACGGGTTCTTCGCCTGACCCTGCCGATGGGGACACCG
>JABMDE010000045.1:21924-33383 GCA_015904055.1 Nitrospira sp.
ATAAGCCTTGGGCTAGCAGGGGAGCTAGAAACTCGGCGTCCTCATCGCTGAATACTCTCATCGGCTTGTTGCCGCTGGCGGGCATTTTCGTAGACTGTTTCGTCACTTCCTCGGCGACGACACCCTTGAGTACGCTCAAAAGCGTTGCCTGGTCGATCTGGGCTGGGTGATTGGCTTCAAACGACCAATCCGCCACCTCCCTGACATGCACTATTCCTTTGGCGCTTTTGTGAATATTCGACCATCCGTACAGGCTTGAGCATCCGGTTGCCAGGAGACTGAGGGAGAGCAAGGCACCGGTATAGCGGAGAGCGGGGGTTTTCAAGCATGCGTACATGGTGACTCTCCTTAACCTGGGATTGATTACATGGCGGTGTCTTAGTAAGGGTGAGTGCCGGTGATAGTGAACACACCGGTCTCTCAAGCAAGCACAAGCACTGGTTCGTTTCGCCGGATTACCAAATACCTAGGCCCATGAGCACCATTCCCATGGCGAGCCATCCCAACACACCAATAGAAATAATCGTTTCAAGAGTTACGCTAGATTCCGAAGCAGCAGTTTTTGCCTGAGTGTCGAGCGGCTTCATAAAGGGAAAACCTCCATCCATGTATTGCCTGTCTTGCGTGCCGGATTCGGAAAATATCAAGCAAAGTTCATGCCTTTAGAAGTCTCATGAGATTATGTTTCGAACGGAGGGGAATTTCTGACAGGTGAAGATCAAACTCCTGCGGTGAATATAGTTTCCAAGAGCATTGATTTAATCGAAATGTCAATGTACGATTCATTTGAAATCAATCAGTTAGCATGGATCATCTGATTAATTGACTGATGGGTCTGATCGGTCTCTGCGGATCTATGCGTGATTAAATCCAATAGTTAGTAGAAGCTAGTGCGAGTGGAGCGATTCTAGAGATTGCCAGGAGGGCAGCTCAAAAGTGTCCAACCTTTCTAGGTGAACGCGCAGAATTGTTCCGGACTACCTGTAGGTGAGTGGGCGGAAGTCGGTAATCGACCGGACCTGTCGAAGATTTATTTTCCGTAGAGGGTGGCTGCAGAGGCGTCGACTATTCGTTTCGTAATGAAGGTCCCTGGCTCGAACAGACCGGGCCCCTTGTCCCAGACCACGGTGATATTACCGTCTGTTTTTCCCATTCCTTGAGCTGAAGAGCGGGTGGCATCGCGCTCGATCAGGATCGCGACATCTTTGCCGATGTAGTCCCGGTTGCGCTCCAGGGTAACGCGCCTCTGGATCTCCTGCAGTCTTGCTACGCGGGTACCTTTGACCTGATCCGGTACATCATCGGGATACTTTCTGGCGGCGATGGTGTTTTTCCGTTCCGAATATTTGAAGGTGTAGGCCGAGTCGAATCGTACTCGTTCTATCATGCGGCAGGTAGCCTGAAAGTCTTCTTCCGACTCCGAGCAGAATCCGCAGATGATATCTGTGCTGAGGACGACGTCCGGAATAACCGTTCGAATGCGCTCGACCAGCGCAAGATAGTCGCCCCCTGTATAGCCTCGTCCCATGAGGTCGAGGATCCGGTCGCTTCCCGATTGAAGCGGAAGGTGGATGTGTTTGCAAATCTTTGGATGGGCAGCGATGACGGCAATCAGGGCCGGTGGAAAGTCTTTGGGGTGAGGTGACGTGAACCGCACCCGATCGATGCCTGGCACATCTGCCACGGCGCCGATTAGCCTGGCAAAATCCCACTCGCCATCACGGTAGGAATTGACGTTTTGGCCCAGTAGGGTAATTTGTCTGAAGCCGCGGGCGGCGGCATCGCGCGCTTCGGTCAGCACGGCCTCAGGGTCGCGGGACCGTTCACGTCCGCGGGTATAGGGGACGACACAGAATGAACAAAAGTTGTCGCAGCCGCGCATGATCGTGATCCAGGCATTCACTCCGTTGTCGCGGTCCGGCAGAATGCCTTCATATGTTTCATATTCCGACAAGTCGAGTGCGAATCCCTTTCCGGCAAATCCTTGTTCCTGGGCGTCAAGGGCGTTCGAGAGCAGCATGGGTAGTTGCCGATAGGCGTCCGGTCCGGCGAGGACATCGATGAGCGGTTCCGTCTCTGCCAGTTCGGTCTTGAGATTCTGCGCCATACAACCAAGAACGCCGACGACCAGGGGACGCTGGTCTTTCAGCTCTTTCAACTCGGAAAGATGTGCGTAAATTTTCTTATGAGCGTTCTCGCGAATGGCGCAGGTGTTTACGAGCACGACATCAGCCCGTTCACGATCGGTCGTGAACACGAATCCTTCCTGCTTGAGCATTGAGCGGACCAACTCGCTGTCGGACTCGTTCATCTGACAGCC
The DNA here is from genome assembly GCA_015904055.1 of Nitrospira sp. Next base: position 24,245 of record JABMDE010000045.1, read on the forward strand.
GAAGGTTTCAATATGTACCTGTGGTGCGGAGGGCTTCGGCGTCATAGCTGTATCACCGGAGCGGCTGTCGGCTGTTTGAGCGTGAGATGGCCGAGGGCCCAGCGGTCGGTTGCCGCTGTGATCGTGATCGGTTCGATCTCATTCCGGAGATCATCGGAGCCTGCCACCGCCACTTTTGTGAAGTTCGGGGCGCAGCCATGACGATATCCGTCCTCGGGGCCTGCTTCAAAGAGAACGGAGATGGTGGTTCCGATCTGCTTCTGATGGAACGCGAGTCGCTTTGCGCGTCCGAGATCGAGGAGCATTTCGGCGCGTTTTTTCACCGTCGCAGGTGTTGCCGCCCGCTTCATGCGGAGAGCGGCGGTTCCGGGTCGTGGCGAATAGGGAAATACGTGAAGGTAGGAAAAGGGAAGGTCTGTTGCGACGGCCAGTGTATTCCGGAACGCCGCGTCAGTTTCGCCGGGGAATCCCACCATCAGATCGGTTCCAAGTCCCAGATGAGGAACTTTGGCGACAGCTCGCTCGATCAAGCCGAGATAGGCGCGTACAGTATGGCGTCGATTCATCGCCATGAGGATGTGATCGTCTCCGCTCTGAAGCGGAACGTGAAGATAGGGGCAGAATTTTGAGGAACCGGTCAGGAGATCCAGCAGTTCGTCGCTGACGGTCGTCGGTTCGATCGAGGAGATGCGGATACGTTCGAGGCCGACTATGCAATCGAGTTGCCGGAGCAGCGAACACAAATCGTGGCCGTTATGAAGATATTGGCCGAGGTTCACCCCTGTGAGCACAATTTCGCGGTATCCACGCGCGCTCAAACTGCGTGCCTCTTCCAGGATATCCTCCAGCCGTCGGCTTCGCTCATGTCCTCGCGAGAACGGAATGATGCAAAAGCTGCACATGGCGCTGCACCCGTCCTGAATCTTCAGCGGTGCTCTCGTCGAATCGGGCTCTCCGAAATAGGGAAGGTCGAATTCCTCGCGTGACATTGTTTTGGTGTGGCGGACATCAGGAAGGGCCCGTTTTTGTAAGGCATCGGCCGGGGGGAGATAAGACGGCAGGTCCATTTTGAATTGATGGCCAACGATGAGGTCGATACCGCCTTGGCGTTTGAGTCCCTCGATTCCAGTTTGGGCGTAACAGCCTGTCACTGCGACGAAGGCGTGGGGAGAATGTTTGAGTGTCTTGCGGATGAGGTATCGCGATGTGCGTTCCGCATCTTCCGTGACCGCGCAGGTATTGAGCACAAGCAAATCCGTCGGCCGGCCGAATTCGACCAGTTGAAATCCTTTCTGACGGAGCCCTTCGCCCAGTACCGCTGTTTCGGCGTGATTCAGTCGGCATCCCAGTGTGTGGAGGGATGCGCGCGTGCTTATCTTTGTCATAGCAGAGCATTATAGGGAGGTTGTCCCGGTTCCGGCAAGGGAGCTTCAGCGGCGTAGCGCGTTCTTTAAATGCCGAGAGTGCGCATGCTAGGATGCACGTATCTCTGTGATCCACATGGCCGCCGATGAGCGTGAAGTGTGAAGATGGCCTGTCGGTTTTACCCGGTTCTTGTCCTCCTGTATGTCCTCGGCGGGTCGCTCTCGATAGGGGAGGCCAAGGATCTGCTTCCTGTCGAACCTGATCTCAGTACCCGCCTCGATGAATTATATGATCATGAGTCCAGGCTCTTTATTACACTCTACTCTCTGGCAGGGAATGGCCGGATCGATTATGTGACCGCTCGACTGGTTCAAGAGTATGCCCGCAGTGCCTACGGTAATCCCGTCTACCAGACCGAGGCCCAGCCGCTGTTCTATTGGTGGAACCATACAATGTGGAACGATCCAGAGCAGGACGGTGTCAACGGCAATGAGAGGGTCTACCAAGAGAATACGGAATTCGACACCTCACGCTACAAACCCTGTCTTTTCAACGGCCAATCCTGTTGACGCGATACATCGTCGACGATGCCCCTGTTGTTTTGTCGCCGCTCCCGGCACGTTTTTTGATTCTACTGAGGAAGTGAGAAGCGGCGATGGTATTGTACCTGCTCGTTAGTCATGGGCGTTGTGCTCTCCGAAGGCCGATGGTCTCCGTCCATTTTTTTAATGTGAGTGCCCCACGTGAATGAACATCCGACCGGGCTGGCCGCATTGATGAACCGGCGTCTCGCGGTGATGTTACCGCTGGGTTTCGCATCCGGTCTGCCCCTGGCGCTCACCGCCGGGACGTTGCAAGCGTGGCTGACTGTTGAGGGGGTCGATCTGAAGACGATCGGCATTTTCACACTGGTTGGTCTTCCCTATACATTGAAATTTCTCTGGGCCCCGCTTATGGATCGGATCGTGCCGCCCTGGCTTGGGCGGCGGCGTGGCTGGATGATGTTAACCCAACTGTGCGTTGCGGTCGGACTGGGGCTGATGGCGCTGACCAGTCCGCGTGCACATCCGGAACAGCTCGCCGCGTTCGCACTTCTGGTGGCGTTTCTCTCGGCGTCGCTGGACATCGTCTTTGATGCCTATCGTACGGATACGCTGCATCCGCACGAACGCGGATTGGGCGCGGCTGTGTGGGTCAATGGGTATCGCGTCGCTCTCTTGGCCGCCGGCGCCGGCGCGCTGGTGTTGGCGGACTATGTGGGCTGGCAAGCAACGTATCTTGCCATGGCGGCTGTAATGATGGCGGGGCTTTCGGCCATTCTGTTGAGCCCCGAGCCGACCCTTGTCGCCGAACCACCCAAGAGTCTTACCGAGGCTGTCGGAGCGCCGCTCCGGGAGTTTTTTTCCAGGCCCCAGGCGATTGGGTTCTTGGTCGTCATCGTCCTGTACAAACTCGGAGATGCCTTTGCCTCGTCATTGCAAACGGCATTTCTGATCGGGGGAGTCGGGTTCTCGGTCACGGACGTCGGAGCCGCGAAAGGCATCGGAGTTTTTGCGACACTCTTCGGTGCATTGATCGGAGGCGTCATGATGACCCGGACCGGACTGGTGCCGTCACTGCTGCTCTTCGGCCTGTTGCAAGCCGTCTCAAATCTCGGCTTTGCCCTGCTGGCCATGGTGGGGAAGAGTTCAACCATGCTGATGGCGGCGATCGTCATTGAAAATGTGACGGGAGGAATGGGCACGGCTGCATTTGTGGCGTTAGTCATGTCGCTTTGCGATCCGCGGTATACGGCCACCCAGTTTGCGCTGTTGTCTTCACTGGAAGCGTTGGGGCGGGTATTTGCCGGTCGCCCCTCGGCGGAGATCGTTGAGGTCGTGGGATGGACGCAGTTCTTTGTCTTGACGCTTGTGGTGGCCTTACCGGGAATCTTGGCGGTGTGGAGTCTACGGCACCGTATTGAGCAAGAGCAGAAAGAGCGGACGCCGGCGTTCTCCTCTGCGGCATGAGCCTGTCTGGTAACAGGAGCGGCATGAGTCTTGTTCGTTTGGCCGTTATAGTCCTGGCGCTTACCGGGGCGGTCGGGTTGGCCTTGTCGAATCCGACGATGGACGACTATTTACAGTTTGTCGAACAGGAATTGGGTCGGGCGATCGATCGAATGGACCAACACACGCCCTCTCGAGAACAGCAGCTCATTCGAGACATCTTTCGTTCCCAGAGTAAGAAGCTTATTGCAGGTGTTGTGCGGCCAGCTACCGTTCGGCGTAACTGGGGGTTGGTAAGCCAATATGAGACTCGAGTCTCCGATACAACAGTCGTCGTGCTTGGGGTCGGCGGCCAGTTTGTTCCGATCAAAGGGCTAGAGGAAACGACGCTAAAAATCGGACGGATGGTTTTTTAATTCTGAGGGTTAAAGCAAACAGTCGGATTTTTGAGCCTATTTCGATACTCATTTCTGGGGATAACTCACCTCTATGAGGGTGAGATTCGGCTCCGAGATACGATTCCCGGCTATCCACAGCTTTTCCTCACATTACCCAGCCTATCCACAACATTTAGTGTTGACAAAATATCTTCATAGCTATATGTAGTTGCCCCACGACTGACACCGATTGTTTAGCGGCGGGCATTGCCGGTATCTGTATGAGCATCCCCCAAATTTTGTAAGGTATAAGCTGATGGTTTCTATGATGCCTCTAGAAGGAGGGCTACTGTGAGGATTGAACGTAGATTCACACGTCGCGGCCAGAGCCCCTATGACGGTATGACCTTCGTCAAGCGGTCGTCCGAGATTCGCAATCCGGACGGGTCGACCGTGTTCAAGCTCGACAACATCGATGTGCCTGATCAATGGTCTCAGTTGGCGATCGATATTTTGGCTCAAAAATACTTCCGGAAAGCCGGCGTTCCGCAGCAGGATCAGAATGGACAGCCACTGAGAGGATCTGACGGCAAACCGGTTCTCGGTGGGGAGCGTGATGCCCGCCAAGTCTTCGAGCGAATGGCCGGGTGTTGGACGCATTGGGGCAAGTCCTACGGCTATTTTAAGACAGCCGAAGACTCCGAAGCTTTCCATGATGAGATGTGTTTCATGCTCGCCCGCCAGATGGCAGCTCCGAACTCTCCGCAATGGTTCAACACGGGGCTGCATTATGCCTATGGATTGTCGGGGCCTGCGCAGGGACACTACTACGTTGATCCTAAGACCCACGAGGTCGCCAAAGCTTCAAATGCGTTTGAGCATCCCCAGCCGCACGCCTGTTTTATCCAGTCAGTTGAAGACGATCTCGTGAACGAGAACGGGATCATGGATCTCTGGATTCGTGAGGCGAGGTTATTCAAGTACGGGTCCGGGACCGGCACGAACTTTTCACAACTGCGTGGCGATGGGGAAGGACTCTCCGGAGGAGGACGATCTTCCGGCCTCATGTCCTTCCTGAGGATCGGCGATCGAGCTGCCGGCGCCATCAAATCCGGTGGAACAACCAGGCGCGCCGCTAAGATGGTCTGCTTGGACCTGGATCATCCCGATATCGAAGAATTCATCGAGTGGAAAGTCGTTGAAGAGCAGAAGGTCGCGGCGATGGTGACCGGGTCAAAGATTTGTGCCCAGCGCTTGAATGCTGTTCTGAAGGCCTGCTACATGGTCGACAGCGAGGGCACTCTGAATCTTGCCCTCGACCACAAGACGAATTCGGTATTGCGGGAAGCGCTGGCATCAGCCCGGCGGGACATGGTGCCGGAAGCCTATATCCAACGGATGTTTTCCTATGCGCAGCAGGGCTTCACACACTTTGTATTTCACGAATATGACACCAATTGGGATGGGAAGGCCTATCAAACCGTTTCCGGACAGAATTCGAACAACAGTGTCAGAATTCCCAATCAGTTCTTTTCCGTGCTTGAGACCGACGGCGACTGGCAATTGAAGCGACGCATCGACGGCAAGGTCTGCAAGACCGTCAAGGCCCGTGACCTCTGGGATCGAATCGCGTGGGCAGCGTGGATTTGCGCCGATCCCGGTACACAGTATGACACCACGATCAATGAATGGCACACCTGTCCGGAGGATGGTCGTATCAATGCGTCGAATCCCTGTTCGGAGTACATGTTTTTGGATGACACGGCTTGCAATCTGGCCTCGCTCAACCTTGCGACGTTCTATACGTCCGACGGCCAATTTGAATTGGAACACTTCAGGCACGCCGTGCGGCTGTGGACGATTGCATTGGAAATCAGTGTCTTGATGGCATCGTTCCCGAGCCGGTCTATCGCCGAGAAAAGCTACGAGTTCCGCACGCTTGGGTTGGGCTATGCCAATATGGGTACGGTCCTCATGCGCCAGGGGATTCCCTATGATTCACCCAAGGCCTTGGCGATCTGCGGTGCCGTGACTTCCATCATGACCGGCGAATCCTACAGCGCCTCCGCTGAAATGGCCGCGGAACTCTCGCCGTTTCCAGGCTATGCAAAAAATCGCGATCACATGCTGCGGGTGATCCGCAATCACCGCCGGGCGGCCTACAATGCTCCTCGAGAAGAATACGAAGGGCTCACGATCGTTCCGGCCGGGATTCAGCCCGAGCATTGTCCGCCCGACCTGCTCCTTGCAGCCAGGCGGGCATGGGACCACTCGCTCGAACTGGGGACGGCGTACGGATATCGCAATGCGCAAGTCACGGTCATTGCTCCGACCGGCACGATCGGGCTGGTCATGGATTGCGATACCACCGGCATCGAACCGGATTTTGCGCTCGTAAAGTTCAAGAAACTGGCCGGTGGCGGATATTTCAAAATCATCAATCAGAGTCTGCCGGCTGCCTTGTCGACGTTGGGATATACGGATGAGCAGGCACAGGACATCGTACGGTATTGTGTCGGTGCGCAAACGCTCAAGAATGCGCCGTTCATCAACCACGAATCCTTGCGTCTTAAGGGCTTCGATGACGCGGCCCTGGCGCGATTGGAGGGCAACCTCGCCCAGGCGTTTGAAATCCAGTTTGTGTTCAACAAATTCACGTTCGGAGAAGACCCAATAGAAATAATCGTTTCAAGTGTTACGCCAGATTCCGAGGCAGCAGTCTTCGCCTGAGTGTCGAGCGGCTTCATAAAGGGAAAACCTCCATCCTTGCATTGCCTGTTCCGTGTGCCTGATCCGGCAAATATCAAGCAAAGTTCATGCCTTCAGAAATCTCATGGGATAAGTTTTGGATGGATGGGGATCTCTGGCAGGTGAAGATCAAACTCTTGCGGTGATTACAGTTTTCAACAGCATTGATTTAATCGAATTATCAATAAACGATTCATTTGAAATCAATCTGTTAGCACCGAGCGAGTTATTAAATTGACCGATAGACCTGATTGGTCCCTGTGGACTATGGGTGATTGAATCCAACAGTTAGGGGAAGCTAGGACGAGCAGAGCGATTCTGGAGATTGACCGGAGCGCAGCTCAAAAGTGTTCATCCACTGTTGGTGAACGCGCAGAATTGTTCCTGACAACCAGTAGGTGAGTGGGCGGGAAGTTGGTACTCGACTGGACCTGTCGAAGGTTTATTTTCCGTAAAGGGTGGCTGCAGAGGCGTCGAAGATCCGTTTCGTAATGAAGGTCCCTGGCTCGAACGGACCGACTCCCTTGTCCCAGACTACGGTGATATTACCGTCTGTTTTGCCCATTCCTTGAGCCGAAGAGCGGGTGGCATCGCGCTCGATCAGGATCGCGACATCTTTGCCGATGTAGTCTCGATTGCGCTCCAGGGTAACGCGCCGCTGAATCTCCAGCAGCCTTGCTACGCGGGTGCCTTTGACCTGATCCGGCATATCATCGGGATACTTTCTGGCGGCGATAGTGTTTTTCCGTTCCGAATATTTGAAGATGTAGGCCGAGTCGAATCGTACTCGTTCGATCATGCGGCAGGTATCCTGAAAGTCTTCTTCTGACTCCGAGCAGAATCCGCAGATGATATCTGTGCTAAGGACGACATCTGGAATAACCGTTCTAATGCGCTCGACCAGCGCGAGGTAGTCGTCTCCCGTATAGGCTCGTCCCATAAGGTCGAGGATTCGGTCGCTTCCCGATTGGAGCGGAAGGTGGATGTGTTTGCAAATCTTTGGATGGGCAGCGATAACGGCAATCAGGGCCGGTGGAAAGTCTTTGGGGTGAGGTGACGTGAACCGCACCCGATCGATGCCAGGCACATCTGCCACGGCGCCGATCAGCCGGGCAAAATCCCACTCGCCATCACGGTAGGAATTGACGTTTTGGCCCAAGAGGGTAATTTGTCTGAAGCCGCGGGTGGCGGCATCGCGCGCTTCGGCCAGTACAGCCTCAGGGTCGCGGGACCGTTCACGTCCGCGGGTATAGGGGACGACACAGAATGAACAAAAGTTATTGCAGCCGCGCATGATCGTGATCCAGGCATTCACCCCGTTGTCGCGGTCCGGCAGAATGCCTTCATAAGTTTCATATTCCGACAAGTCGAGTGCGAATCCCTTTCCGGCAAATCCTTGTTCCTGGGCTTGAAGGGCGTTCGAGAGCAGCATGGGCAGTTGTCGATAGGCGTCCGGTCCGGCGAGGACATCGATGAGTGGTTCCGTTTCTGCCAGTTCGGCCTTGAGATTCTGAGCCATACAACCCAGAACGCCGACGACCAGGGGACGCTGGTCCTTCAGCTCCTTTAACTCGGAAAGATGCGCGTAAATTTTCTTATGAGCGTTCTCGCGAATGGCACAGGTGTTTACGAGCACGACATCAGCCCGTTCACGATCGGGCGTGAACACGAATCCTTCCTGCTTGAGCATTGAGCGGACCAGCTCGCTGTCGGACTCGTTCATCTGACAGCCGAAGGTTTCAATATGTACCTGTGGCGCGGAGGGCTTCGGCGTCATAGCTGTATCACCGGAGCGGCTGTGGGCTGTTGGAGCGCGGGATGGCCGAGGGCCCAGCGGTCGGTTGCCGCCGTAATGGTGATCGGTTCGATCTCATTCCGGAGATCATCGGAGCCTGCCACCGCCACTTTTGTGAAGTTCGGGGCGCAGCCATGACGATATCCGTCCTCGGTGCCTGCTTCAAAGAGAACGGAGATGGTGGTTCCGATCTGTGTCTGATGGAATGCGAGCCGCTTCGCGCGTCCGAGATCGAGGAGCATGTCGGCGCGTTTTTTCACCGTCGCAGGCGTTGCCGCCCGCTTCATGCGAAGTGAGGCAGTGCCCGGTCTTGGCGAATAGGGAAATACGTGAAGGTAGGAAAAGGGAAGGTCTGTTGCGACGGCCAGTGTATTCCGGAACGCCGCGTCAGTTTCGCCGGGGAACCCCACCATCAGATCGGTTCCAAGTCCCAGATGAGGAACTTTGGTGACAGCTCGCTCGATCAAGCTGCGATAGGCCCGTACAGTATGGCGTCGATTCATCGCCATAAGGATTTGATCGTCTCCGCTCTGAAGCGGAATGTGAAGATAGGGGCAGAACTTTGAGGAACCAGCCAGGAGATCCAGCAGTTCGTCGCTGACCGTTGTCGGTTCGATTGAGGAGATGCGGATACGTTCGAGGCCTGCTACGCAATCGAGTTGCCGGAGCAGCGAACACAAGTCATGGCCGTTATGAAGATACTGGCCGAGGTTTACTCCTGTGAGCACGATTTCGCGGTACCCACGCGCACCCAAACTGCGTGCCTCTTCCAGGATATCCTCCAGCCGTCGGCTTCGTTCATGTCCCCGTGAGAACGGAATGATGCAGAAGCTGCACATAGCGCTGCACCCGTCCTGAATCTTCAG
>JABMDE010000045.1:33503-36038 GCA_015904055.1 Nitrospira sp.
TAATCGTTTCAAGTGTTACGCCAGATTCCGAGGCAGCAGTCTTCGCCTGAGTGTCGAGCGGCTTCATAAAGGGAAAACCTCCATCCTTGTATTGCCTGTCCTGTGTGCCCGATTCGGCAAAATATCAAGCAAAGTTCATGCCTTCAGAAATCTCATGGGATAAGTTTTGGATGGATGGGGATCTCTGGTAGGTGAAGATCAAACTCTTGCGGTGATTACAGTTTTCAATAGTATTGATTTAATCGAATCATCAATAAATGATTCATTTGAAATCAATCTGTTAGCATTGAGTAACGCATTAATTGACTGATAGGTCTGATCGGTCTCTGCGAATCATGGGTGATTGAATCCAACAGTTAGAGGAAGCTAGGACGAGCGGAGCAATTCTGGAGATTGACCGGAGCGCAGCTCAAAAGTGTCCAGCCACTGTTGGAGAACGCGCAGAATTGTTCCGGACAACCAGTAGGTGAGTGGGCGGGAAGTCGGTAATCGACTGGACCTGTCGAAGATTTATTTCCCGTAGAGGGTGGCCGCAGAGGCGTCGAAGATCCGTTTTGTAATGAAGGTCCCCGGCTCGAACAAACCGGTGCCCTTTTCCCAGACTACGGTGATATTCCCGTCTGTTTTGCCCATGCCCTGAGCCGAAGAGCGGGTGGCATCGCGCTCGATCAGAATCGCGACATCCTTGCCGATGTAGTCCCGGTTGCGCTCCAGGGTAACGCGCCGCTGGATCTCCAGCAGCCTTGCCACGCGGGTACCTTTGATATGTTCGGGCACATCATCGGGATACTTTCTGGCCGCGATGGTGTTTTTCCGTTCCGAATATTTGAAGATGTAGGCCGAGTCGAATCGTACTCGTTCTATCATCCTGCAGGTATCCTGAAAGTCTTCTTCCGACTCCGAGCAGAATCCGCAGATGATATCAGTGCTGAGCACGACGTCGGGAATAGCCATTTTAATGCGCTCGACCAGCGCGAGATAGTCGTCCCCTGTATAGCCTCGTCCCATGAGGTCGAGAATGCGGTCGCTTCCCGATTGGAGCGGAAGGTGGATGTGTTTGCAAATCCTCGGATGGGCAGCGATAACGGCAATCAGGGCCGGCGGAAAGTCTTTGGGGTGGGGTGAGGTGAACCGCACCCGATCGATGCCGGGCACATCTGCCACAGCGCCGATCAGCCGGGCAAAATCCCACTCGCCATCACGGTAGGAATTGACGTTTTGACCCAACAGGGTAATTTGTCTGAAGCCGTGGGCGGCGGCATCGCGCGCTTCGGCCAGCACGGCCTCAGGGTCGCGGGACCGTTCACGTCCGCGGGTATAGGGGACGACACAGAATGAACAAAAGTTATCGCAGCCGCGCATAATAGTGATCCAGGCGTTTATCCCGTTGTCGCGGTCCGGCAGAATGCCTTCATAGGTTTCATATTCCGACAAGTCGAGCGCGAATCCTTTTCCGGCAAATCCTTGTTCCTGGGCTTCAAGGGCGTTGGAGAGCAGCATGGGCAGTTGCCGATAAGCATCCGGTCCGGCCAGGACATCGACGAGCGGTTCCGTTTCTGCCAGTTCGGCCTTGAGATTCTGAGCCATACAACCCAGAACGCCGACGACCAGGGGACGCTGGTTCTTCAGCTCCTTCAACTCGGAAAGATGCGCATAAATTTTCTTATGAGCGTTCTCGCGAATGGCGCAGGTGTTTACGAGCACGACATCAGCCCGTTCACGATCGGGCGTGAATACGAATCCTTCCTGCTTGAGCATTGAGCGGACCAGCTCGCTGTCGGACTCGTTCATCTGACAGCCGAACGTTTCAATGTGCACGTGAGGAGCGGAAGATTGTGGCGTCATAGTTGTATCACCGGAGCGGCTGTCGGCTGTTTGAGCGTGAGATGGCCGAGGGCCCAGCGGTCGGTTGCTGCCATAATGGTGATCGGTTCGATCTTATTCCGGAGATCATCGGAACCTGCCACCGCCACTTTTGTGAAGTTCGGCGCGCAGCCATGACGATATCCGTCCTCGGTGCCTGCTTCAAAGAGAACGGAGACGGTGGTTCCGATCTGCTTGTGATGGAACGCGAGCCGCTTCGCGCGTCCGAGATCGAGGAGCAGCTCGCTGCGCTTTTTGACCGTCGCAGGCGTTGCCGCTCGCTTCATGCGAAGTGAGGCAGTGCCTGGTCTTGGCGAATAGGGAAACACGTGAAGATAGGAAAAGGGTAGGTCTGTTGCGACGGCCAGTGTATTACGGAACGCCGCGTCAGTTTCGCCGGGAAATCCCACCATCAGATCGGTCCCAAGTCCCAAATGAGGAATTTTGGCGACAGCTCGCTCGATCAAGTCGAGATAGGCGCGTACAGTATGGCGTCGATTCATAGCTGTTAGGATTTGATCGTCTCCACTCTGAAGCGGAATATGAAGGTAGTGGCAGAATTTTGTGGAACCAGCCAGGAGATCCAGCAGTTCGTCGCTGACCGTCGTCGGTTCGATCGAGGAGATGCGGATACGTTCGAGGCCTGCTGTGCGATCGAGTTGCCGGAGCAGC
>JABMDE010000046.1:0-9994 GCA_015904055.1 Nitrospira sp.
AGAACATGAACGCTGTCGTGGGGTGGATCAGCGCAGCAATAAGAGGAAACAGCCCGAAGGCAGTGAGTGCACCCCCAGATGAATACCGCCACATGGCGACGGCTCCAATCCAGGCCAGTAACAGCAAGAGTCCTATCAAGGGTGAGACACCAAGGACTGATCCCAACGCGGTCGCCACCCCCTTGCCGCCTGTGAATCCTAAGAACGGCGAAAAGAGATGGCCCAAAAACGGCGAGAGTGCGACGAGGAGAATGGACCACTCATTCTGTAGCAGCTGCATTGCGGCAAATCCCATCACCCATCCCTTGCCCATATCGCCGATCAGGGTCAGGATGCCCGCCGTCTTACCGGACACACGCAGGACATTCGTAAAGCCGACGTTTTTGCTGCCGACCGTGCGTGGATCAGGCAAACCCATCGCCTTGGAGATCACGATGCCGAACGGCACCCCACCTAAGAGATAGCCAATCAGCATATACACGCCGGTCAACCCTAGAAAATCCATCATATCCTTCCGCGCTACTACTCCCAGACCAACTGGACTTCCGGGCGTTACAGAAACTTATCCGGATGTACAAAAAACTCGATCATCACACGATTGAGATTGGGCCAGTCGCGATGACTACCGGCTCCCTCACAGTAGAGGGTCACGCCACCCGATGCACATCCTTGATACGCCACACACCCGCCGTCCACCTTCTTTGTCTTCGCCCCGTCGCAACCGTTACAGGCGGCCCACCAAGCTGCCGTTTGAGCGCCCCAACCGGGAAAGAGACTGTCATTCGCACCGTGCATCACCATGACCGGGATAGGCGCCGGACACTGATAGGCCTCCAAGTCTTTGCCCCTCCATCCGGCAGCGGACGGTGCAATCGCAGCCGGCATCTTCTTTGTCTTATCAAACACAGCCAGCGCCAGTGAGGCCGTACCACCATCCGAGTGGCCGGTCACGAATACCCTCTTCTCATCAATGCACCACTTCTTTGCGACCAAACCGGAAATGGTTCCCAGCTGTTCGATTGCGGGAATCCCGAGTGGCCGATGATCGACATAGACAATCACAAATCCAGAAGCCGTGGCCGTCGGAGTAAGACCCGTCATACGCTCAGACGCCAGGCCGCTCTGGCCGGCTGCAGCATAGACTATCAACAGAGGATGCGCGATGGTCACATCATAATTCGAGGGTGTCCGCACCTGATAGCCAAGACCATCAGCCGAAGCTTCGCCATCACTTGCGCCGGCCCGACCGATTCGCCTGCCCGTCTCACATCGGGCCGATACCGGAGCACTCGAATAGGCATAGGTTTCTAATTGCGGCGGCGCGCTATTCTCAGTACAGGCAGTGACTAGGAAGGAAAGACTGATACAGCCAACGATCTGCAGTGCGAGTGACACTCGGCGGACAGCCCGGCATTTCAAACCCATGTCAGGCCCGCCCTGGTGACAGTCAATGACAGAAAGAGTTGATAGAGGAGTCTGTTCCAACGTACTACAGGATGTTCAAACTAGACATCCAGCGAGGCCGCAGCGAGTGAAGGGCCGAGGCATACCCTCTGGGGTATGTTGAGGGTCTGAATGATGCGAGAACAAAGCTGGGGTCTAGTTTCAACATCCTGACTACAGCCCTTTGGCGACCACCTGCTTCCAAAAGCTCCACACATACTGTCCGCCGGAAATGTATCCCAGAACCAAAGACAGATACAGCGTCCCCGTGCCGGCCAGATGCAGATTGCCGAGTGCTGCTAACTCCGTCCCTTCCAGAATCAGCAGGACGATGGCGACGACCTGCAAGGCCATCTTGTACTTGCCCGTAACCTCCGCTGCGATGATCAGACGTTCACCGGCGGCAATGGCACGGATGCCGGTTACGGCCAGTTCCCGCGCAATGATGAGCAATGCCACCACGGCACTAACACGGTCGATGTTGACGAGGAGGATCAACGCCGACAACACCAGCAGCTTATCGGCAATCGGGTCGAGTAATTTTCCGAGCTTCGTCACCTGACCGGTGCGGCGGGCAATGTATCCGTCCAGCAAATCCGTCACGGCGGCGACAGCAAATATGACGGCGGCGAGCAACGATCGATCCTGCGTTGGCGAAAGAAAGATCACGACGAAGACCGGAATCAAGAGAATCCGGACGAGCGTCAGAAAATTCGGCAGATTCAGCGAATCCTGCCCGATTTCTTTCCAGGTTTCCAACACGCGATTCATCGTTAGACAATTCCCGTCTTCAGCAAATCGTGCAGATGGACGACCCCTCGAATTTCCCGATCGCCTTCAGTCACCACGAGCGTCGTGATCGAAAAACGCTCCATCATTTCCACTGCTTTGGCGGCCAAATCCTCAGGTCCGATGGTTTTGGGATCCCGTGAGGCGAGTTCCCCGGCCGTCGCACTCACCAAATCCGTTCCTCGTTGGATAAAGCGCCGTAAATCGCCGTCTGTGATCACGCCGACTAGCGCATCACCCTGATCGACGACAATCGTCATGCCAAGCTTCTTGGCCGTCATTTCGAGCATCGCCGCCATACCCCCGACAGAGTGCTGGACAATCGGAATTTCCGGTCCGGCATGCATCACATCTTTCACCTTCACCAGCAACCGGCGTCCCAGCGTGCCGCCCGGATGGAACCGCGCAAAGTCCTCTTCTTTGAATCCACGCTTCTGCAACAAGGCCACCGCCAGCGCATCGCCCAGCGCCAGCGTTGCTGTGGTGCTTGCAGTCGGCGCCAACCCCATCGGACAGGCCTCTTCCTCCACCGACACATCCAGGACGACATCGCAGTGTTTCGCCAAGGTGGAATCCATCCGTCCTGTGAGGCCGATCACCGGGATACTCATACGTTCCACGTAGGGAAGCAATTGGAGCAACTCCTGCGTCTCGCCGCTGTTGGAAATCGCGATCAAGGCATCGCGGCGGGCCAGCATGCCGAGGTCCCCATGCACGCCTTCGGCGGGATGAAGAAAAAACGACGAGGTGCCGGTGCTGGCCAACGTGGCGGCAATCTTCTGACCGATCAAACCGGACTTACCCATGCCTGACACGACGACCTTCCCTTTGCAGCGAGCCAGCAGATCCACGGCCTTCGCGAAAGTCGCGTCCAACCGGCCCATCAACGTCTGGACGGCGCGGGCTTCGATTGCCAGCACACGCCTCCCTTCGTCAAGGCTCTCCTGGCCTTTGACAGACTTGGCAGCCGGTTGAGCAGCCGGCGTTACAATTTCAGTTTTGTCGCGTCGCATATGCGCAGGACCCGTTCCAAAAGTGACTGTAATTGATGCAACGGTACCATGTTCGGTCCGTCCGACAAAGCCTCATCCGGATTCGGATGCACTTCCATGAAAAAGCCATCGACACCGGCACCGGCCGCAGCGCAGGCCAACGGCTCAACAAACTCACGTTGGCCGCTTGATTTCGTGCCTCCCCCGCCGGGCAACTGGACACTATGGGTCGCATCGAACACCACGGGATAGCCGAAACTCCGCATGATGGGAAAAGACCGCATATCCACGACCAAATTGTTATAGCCGAACGAGGAGCCTCGCTCCGTCAGGAGAATACGCCGGCTGCCGCACTCCTCCACCTTCTTTACCGCATTCCCCATTTCGATCGGAGATAGAAATTGACCTTTTTTCACATTCACAATTTTTCCAGTATTCGCAGCCGCAATCAGCAAATCCGTCTGCCGGCACAGGAAGGCGGGAATCTGAAGTACATCGACGACCTTTCCAGCCTCAGTCGCCTGTTCTTCCGTATGAACATCGGTCAAGACCGGACAGCCCACATGATCCCGTACCTTCTTGAGGATCGTCATCCCCTCCTCGATGCCGGGACCGCGAAAGGACTTGATCGACGTTCGGTTGGCCTTGTCAAATGAAGACTTGAAGATATAGGGAATGCCGAGAGATTTCGTGATGTCGGCGATGCGGCCCGCCGTCTCCATCACAAGTTGCTCGTTCTCGATGACACAGGGACCTGCGATCAGGAAGGGCAGCTGCCCCTGGCCAACTTTGAAGGATCCGATTTCAACAAGCTGCGCCATAGTTTTTATGCCCAGGCTGAGGTTAAGGCTAAGGTTGAGCCGGGAACTACGCTAATCAGATTCATTGTTATCTTACCCTTATCCTTGACCTTAGCCTAAGCCTTCTTGTCTGCCTAACCTCGACTTTCCCCTTTACTGTCCCAGTTTTTTTCGCAATGCCGCTCCAATAAATCCACTGAACAGCGAATGCGGGTGATGCGGACGGGAACGATATTCCGGATGGAACTGGGTGCCCAAGAACCAGGGATGATCCTTGAGTTCGACAATTTCGACCAACCGTCCGTCAGGGGAGAGCCCGGAGAGCACCAACCCTTTTGCCGCCAGCTGTTCGCGATAGGCATTGTTGAATTCGTAGCGATGCCGGTGGCGTTCGCGGACTTCGGCGACCCCATACATCTTCTGCGCAAGCGAGCCCTCGGCAAGCCGGCACAGATAGGACCCCAGACGCATTGTGCCGCCTTTGTCGTTGACGCCTTGCTGATCCGACATCAAATGGATGACCGGATGGAGCGACTGCTCGTCAAACTCGGCACTATTGGCTCCGGTCAATCCCGCGACGTTGCGCGCAAACTCAATCACCGCACACTGCATGCCTAAACAGAGGCCAAGAAACGGAACCTGCCGCTCCCGCGCATATCGAATCGTGGCAATTTTCCCCTCGATACCCCGCGCGCCGAACCCGCCGGGAATCAAGATCCCGTCAGCCTCACGCAGAATCCGCTCAGTGCCCTGCCGTTCGACATCCTCGGACTCGATCCAACTGATATTGACCTTCGTTTCGTGATCAAGTCCTCCGTGGACCAGCGCCTCTCCGAGACTCTTGTAACACTCCTTCAGCCCGGCGTACTTCCCCACCAGCGCCACAGAAATTTCATGCTTGGGCCGCTTGATTTTCTGCACCATCGCGTCCCACTCGCGCAAATTCGGCTGTCCGGTTTTCAGATCCAGCTGCCGGATGATCAGTTCATCCAACCCTTCCTTTCTGAAAACGATCGGCACTTCATAAATCGTATCGACATCCTTGGCGGTGATGACGGCATCCTTCTCCACATTGCAGAACATGGCGATCTTGCCCTTGAGTTCGGGGGGCAGATAGCGATCCGTACGGCACAAGAGAATATTCGGCTGGATGCCGATCTCGCGCAGCTTGTTCACCGAATGTTGCGTCGGTTTAGTCTTCAATTCTCCGGCGGCGCCGATGTACGGCACCAATGTCAGATGGACGTACAACACATTGTCACGCCCGACGTCGTAGGGCATCTGCCTGATGGCTTCAAGGAAGGGCAGACTTTCAATGTCGCCCACCGTACCGCCGATCTCAACGATCGTGACATCCATGCCCTTGGAAATGCGCATGATCGCCTGTTTGATCTCGTCCGTCACATGGGGCACCACTTGGACCGTTCCCCCAAGATAATCCCCACGCCGTTCTTTGGTAATGACGGAATGGTAGATCCGGCCGGTCGTATAATTGCTTTCCTTCGTCAGCGACAGCGTGGTGAACCGCTCATAATGTCCCAAGTCCAGGTCGGTCTCAGCACCGTCATCCGTCACGTAGACTTCACCGTGCTGATACGGATTCATCGTGCCGGGATCCACATTGATATAGGGATCCAGCTTCAAAAACGTGATCTTCAAACCCCGGCTCTCGAGAAGATTCCCGATCGATGCTGAAGCCAACCCCTTGCCCAGAGATGAGACGACTCCACCCGTGACAAAA
The DNA here is from genome assembly GCA_015904055.1 of Nitrospira sp. Next base: position 5,766 of record JABMDE010000046.1, read on the forward strand.
ATAAATTTGCTCATGGCTGCCTCCCGTGCCGGAGCTCTGACCACTCTGATTCGCATCGTGTCCTCATCGGCTCGACACAACCCCTTTGAACCCCATGAATCCCACCTCGCGCTTGACGACCTCGAACTGCTGCAACTTCTCGGCGACAAGCGGCACATCTTCCGGCTGATCGACTCTCAGCGACGCATGCCGTGTTTCCCACACTCTGATGCGAATGCCATGTTCCAATCCACGGAGTTGTTCCAGCTTTTCGGCGTCTTCCAAGATACCGGTCGGCAGGGCTGCAAACTTCAGCAATGTCTCTTTCGTATAGATATAGAGCCCCAGATGGATATAGTGCAGTCCGCCGATGACTCGACGGTCGGGATCGTCACGCACCAGCGGAATCGGCGCCCGTGAGAAATAGAGCGCGTATCCTTGGGAGTCGGTCACCACTTTGACTACGGCCGGATTATGCAAATCCTCCGTCGTATCCAGCATCCGCTTCAGCGTCCCCATTTCAGCGCCGCTTTGAATAAACGGCTCGATAAGATCGTCCAACAACTTCGGATTCATGGGAATTTCATCGCCCTGCAGATCCACAAACACGTCCCCCACAAACATACGGGCCACGGCCGCGACTCGATCGGTACCTGTCCGATAGGCCCCGGTCACCATGACGACACGTCCTCCGAACTGCTCGACCGCCTGCTTGATGCGGTCGTCGTCGGTCGCCACCAACACATCCGACACAGCCCGGCACGCTACCGCCCGTTCATACACATGTTGGATCATCGGCTTGCCGTTCAGCATGGCCAACGGCTTCCCCGGAAATCGGGATGAGCCATATCGCGCCGGAATGACAACAACGACAGAACGCGAGGGATTAGTCATGTCCCAAGGCCTCCGTCAGTTGCTTGGGAGAGACTGTCGCCGTCCCGACCATGCCGACCACAATCCCTGCCGCATGATTTGCCAGGATTGCCCCATGCCTGATGCTTGCGCCGGTTGACAGTGCCAGTGCCAGCGTCCCGATCACCGTATCGCCGGCGCCGGTTACATCATAGACCTGCCTGGCTTGCGTCGGCAGGTGCCACGATTTCCCGTCACCTTCATACAAACTCATTCCCTTTTCACCGCGCGTAATGAGTACCGACTGGCAACCGAGCCGCTGGCGGATCATCGCGCCGGCTTCATTAATCGTTTGATCGTCGTCGCCGTGCAAACCGGACGCCTGAGTCGCTTCCAGATGGTTCGGCGTCATCACGGTGACGCCCTTATAGAATCCAAAATGTTCCACCTTCGGATCGACAATGACCGGAACTTTTCGCAAGGCGGCCAGCCTGGTGATATCGGACATTAACGATGCAGATACGACACCTTTGGCATAGTCAGAAATCACCACACAGGACAGCTCTCTCAATCGCGACTCGACATACTGAACGATTCTACGCTGGAACGCCGGCTTCAGTTCGTGCCGCCCTTCGACATCGTACCGGACGATCTGCTGATTATGCGCAATCACCCGGCTTTTCCTCGTCGTCGGACGGTCGTGATCGATCACCACGCCTCCACGCCCGGAACGTCTCGTCCCCAACTCCTTCATCAGCAGCCGCCCGCTTTCATCCGCACCGATCACCCCGCAAAGATCGGCCTTCCCGCCCAACGCCAAAATATTGTTGAACACGTTGGCGGCGCCGCCGAGCCGCAAGGACTCGGACTCGACGTGTACGACAGGGACCGGCGCTTCCGGAGAAATCCGGCTCACCCTCCCCATCACATAATGATCGAGAATCAGGTCTCCCACGACAAGGACGGATGCCTGGGGAAACCGCTGGATATACTGCCGGAGCACCTGCGGCGTCGGCGGCTGATTCCGGCTGCCCGCTTCACCCGTCGCGGCAGAAGACTTCACGCCGGCTTTCATTGGATTCCTTTGGCGAATCGTTCCCATCGAACCCACTCCGTCCAGTTGCCCTGCCCGCTCCACGACCAATAAATCCGGAACGCTTTGCCCCGGATTTTCTCTTCCCGCACATACCCCCAGAACCGGCTGTCGAGACTTTGGTCGCGATTGTCGCCCATGACGAAATACGACCCTTCGGGAACCGTGACCGGCCCGAAATTGTCGCGTGAATTGATCGTACTGTCGATAATGCCGGGATCGATGCGCTGTGTAAAGGCCTTGTCATCGAGAGGCTGCCCGTTGACGAATACCACTTTATTGCGCAGCTGCACCGTATCACCGGGAGTCCCGACGATGCGTTTAATAAAGTCCTTTTCCTCATCTTCCGGAAAGCGGAACACGATGACATCCCCGCGCTGCGGCTTTCCAAACTCGATCACCGTCGTGGACGTATAACAATTGACCGGTGGCACACTCCATTGAGGCTTGCAGTCGGTCGGCCACTGAAACCCATACGACAGCTTGCTCACTAAAATATGGTCGCCGATCAGCAAGGTCGGAATCATCGAACCGGAGGGAATCTTGAACGCCTGCACCACGAACACCCGAATGGCAAAGGCCAGCACAATGGCCACGACAATGGCTTCCGCATATTCCCGAAAAATCGACTTCTGCCCGGCCTGATCGGCCTTCCGTTCGGACACCGTGGCCCCGGACACCGGCACTGGTGGCTCTCCGGCAGAAGAACCGGACAGCTTCTCGATGTTGGCCCGGTTCGGATCCGCACTCATTCGTCACCGACTTTCAAGATCGCCAGGAACGCTTCCTGCGGCACTTCGACGCTCCCGACGGCTTTCATGCGTTTCTTGCCTTCCTTCTGTTTTTCGAGCAATTTCCGTTTCCGTGAAATGTCGCCGCCGTAACACTTGGCCAGGACGTTCTTCTTCATCGCCCCGATCGTTTCACGCGCAACGATCTTGCTTCCGATCGCCGCTTGTATGGCGATCTCATACATCTGCCGGGGGATGAGTTCCTTCATTTTCTCCGCCAGCTGACGCCCGCGCTGCACCGACCGGTCTTTATGGGTGATAAAGGACAAGGCATCGACCGTTTCCCCGTTCAAGAGAATGTCGAGCCGCACGAGATCGGAGATCCGATAGCCGAGCAGCTCATAATCCAGCGATGCATAGCCCTGGGTGCGGGACTTCAGTTTATCGTAAAAATCGAGAATGACTTCATTCAGCGGCAGCTCGTAACTGATCATCACACGTGTCGGATCGAGAAATTGCATGCTCCGCTGAATCCCGCGCCGCTCCTGGCACAGCTGGAGAATGGCGCCCATGTACCGCTCCGGCGTGATGATCGAGGCCAGAATGAACGGCTCTTCGAAGGACTCGATGCTGCTGGGAGGGGGCAATTGCGATGGATTATTGACCTCCAGCACCTCGCCTTTGGTCGTCAACAGACGATAGACCACCGTCGGCGCGGTCGTCAGCAGTGTCAGATTATACTCGCGCTCGAGCCGCTCCTGAATAATCTCCATATGGAGTAATCCCAGGAAGCCGCACCGGAAACCGAACCCCAGCGCCAGCGACGTCTCCGGCTCATAGACGAACGACGAGTCGTTCAATCGAAGCTTGACCAACGCATCGCGCAGATCTTCATACCGGGCCGTGTCGGTGGGATAGAGTCCGCAAAAGACCAGGGGCTTCACTTCCTTGTAGCCGGGGAAGGGCGCACTGGTCGGCGTCACCGCATCCGTGAGCGTATCGCCGATCTTCACATCGGCGACTTCCCGCATATTGGCGCAGAGGTATCCGACTTCACCGGTAAGGAGCTCGGTCTTTTTGGTCCGTTTGGGTGTGAATTGCCCGACTTCCATGACTTCGAACGTCCGGTCGTTCGACATGACTTTGATCTTCATCCCGGGCCGAATCGATCCGTCCACCAGTCTCGTCAGCACGATCACGCCCTGATAATTGTCGAACCAGGAGTCAAAAATAAGAGCCTTGAGCGGCGCCTGGGGATTGCCGGTCGGCGGAGGAATCCGCGCGATCACCGCCTCCAACACCTCCGGCACACCCTTGCCGTCCTTGGCGCTGATCGGCATGGCGTCCGTGGCATCCAGCTGAAGCACTTCAGAAATCGAGTGTTTGGTCCCCTCAACATCTGCACTTGCCAAATCGATCTTATTGATGACCGGGATAATGGTGAGGTTGTTGGCCATTGCCAGATTGACATTGGCAATCGTCTGAGCCTGGACTCCCTGGGTGGCATCAACCAGCAAGAGTGCCCCCTCGCACGCGGCAAGACTCCGCGAGACTTCATACGTGAAATCGACATG
>JABMDE010000046.1:10114-12089 GCA_015904055.1 Nitrospira sp.
CCTGGGTGGCATCAACCAGCAAGAGTGCCCCCTCGCACGCGGCAAGACTCCGCGAGACTTCATACGTGAAATCGACATGCCCCGGCGTATCGATCAAATGTAAGGCGTAGGTCTTCCCGTCTTTGGCTCTATACCGGATCGCCACTGCATGGGCCTTGATCGTAATGCCACGTTCCCGTTCAAGGTCCATGGCATCAAGGATCTGCTCTTTGGCCTCTCGGGCCGTAACAGCACCAGTGGCTTCGAGGAACCGGTCAGCGAGGGTTGATTTGCCGTGATCGATATGGGCAATAATCGAGAAATTGCGTATAAGGCTTTGCAAATCCTAGCTCTTTTCTAAAAAATCGGTTCATTATAGTAACTGCCTCCCAGGTTGTCAAAGAAATCGACCCCCCGTATAATCCGCCCCGCACTAGACATCGTTTCTCGTCATACGTCAACCGTCAACCGAAAGAAGAATGCTCGTCACTTATCACTTTTCCCAACGGATGACAGTTGACGTCTCCCTTCCCGCGCTTGACGAATGACGTGTGACGGATACCGGCTCTTTAACGGCTATGACTCGACGACCCTCGACAAAACAGCTGAGTGCGTGGGACCGGAAATACCTCTGGCATCCGTTCACGCAAATGCGGGAATGGGAGCAGGAAGATCCCCTCATTATTGAACGGGGCACCGGCGCCTACCTCATCGATAACGATGGCAGGAAGTATCTCGACGGCACCTCCTCCATCTGGGTCAATCTCCATGGCCATCGGCATCCGGCTCTCGACCGGGCTCTCAAGCAGCAGATCGATAAGATCGCACACTCCACACTGCTCGGCCTCTCCAACCAGCCGGCCATCGAGCTGGCCCACGCCCTGATCAAAATCGTTCCCAAGGGGCTCACCCGCGTATTCTATTCCGACAACGGTTCAACGGCAGTCGAAGTGGCACTGAAAATGGCCGTCCAGTATTGGCGGCAGCGCCATCCGGAGGCAGGAGCCAAGAATTCATTTCTCCATCTGAAGCTGGCCTATCACGGCGATACCATCGGCGCCGTCAGTGTCGGCAACATCGAGCTCTTCCATTCCCGTTTCAAACCGCTGCTCTTTCCAACCGTCGAGGCAGAACCGCCCCATTGCTACCGCTGCCCCCTCCACCTCGCCTATCCATCCTGTCAGATGGCCTGTATTGATCCGATCGAACAGCTCCTCAAAACCAGACATCGCGACCTGGCCGGCTTTATCATCGAGCCCTTGATTCAAGCAGCAGCCGGCATGGTGACCCAGCCTCCAGGCTATCTGAAACGGATCCGCGAGCTCTGCACACACTATAATGTGTTACTGATCGCCGATGAAGTGGCCACTGGATTCGGCCGCACAGGCAAAATGTTCGCCTGTGAACATGACGGCGTCACACCGGACCTGTTGGCCATCAGCAAAGGCATCACCGGCGGCTATATGCCGTTGGCGGCAACGGTGGCGACCGACGAAATCTATCAGGCCTTTCTCGGGAACTATGATGAATTCAAATCCTTCTTCCATGGCCACAGCTATACCGGCAATCCACTCGGCTGCGCCCTGGCCCTGGCGAATTTGCAGATCTTCCGAACAGAAAAGACCCTCCGGCAATTGCGTCCGAAAATTGCCGCACTCACACGCCTCCTAGTCTCATTGTCGAAACTGGCGCATGTCGGCGACATTCGTCAGCAGGGATTCATGGCCGGTATCGAATTGGTGCAGGACCGCGCGATGAAAACACCGTTTCCGCTCGCAGCCAGAATCGGCCACCACGTCGCGATGGAAGCCCGACGCCGCGGCCTCCTCCTCCGACCCATCGGCAACGTCATCCTCCTCGTCCCCCCCCTCAGCACATCGCAGAAAGAACTCACACGCATGGTTGACATTCTGAGTGAATCCATTGAGGCAGTGGCCTCGCTCGTGACGACCAACAGCAGCTCGTGATCGGATGAATGATGAAGGTGTACGAGCAC
>JABMDE010000046.1:12209-20373 GCA_015904055.1 Nitrospira sp.
GATCGAGATTCTCGATCGGACAGACGATCACGACGTTGTCCTTGATGTCACGCATGACTTCCAATTCATACTCTTTCCACCCGATGACCGACTCCTCAATCAGCACCTGGCTTACCGGACTCATCGCCAACGCCCAATCGATCAGCTTTTCAAACTCTTCCCGATTATAGGCAATGTTTCCGCCGGTTCCCCCCATCGTAAAAGACGGGCGAATGATGGCTGGAAATCCGACCATATCCAGAATATCGACCGCCTCTTGGCGCGTGTGCGCGGTGCCGCTTTTGGGGACACGCAGGCCGATCCGTTGCATCGCCAGCTTGAAGGCTTCACGGTCCTCCGCCTTATGGATGGCTTCGGCCGAGGCGCCGATGAGCCGGACACCGTATTTCTCAAGCACACCACGTTTGACCAATCCCATAGTCGCGTTAAGCGCTGTTTGTCCCCCCATCGTCGGCAACAAGGCATCGGGCCTCTCACGCTCGATCACTTTCTCGACGACATCCAGCGTAATCGGCTCCACATAGGTGCGGTCCGCCATCTCCGGATCAGTCATGATCGTGGCAGGATTACTGTTGATGAGGATGACCCGATAGCCTTCCTCTTTGAGGGCTTTACATGCCTGTGTGCCTGAATAGTCAAATTCGCAGGCTTGGCCGATGACAATCGGGCCGGACCCGATCATGAGAATGGAGCGTATGTCTGTACGTTTTGGCATGTGTTCCTATGAGAAAAATGCCGGCCGGCCAGACTGGGGCATAGGCCCGACTGGAGGACGGTATGGGTCCGGTATCGTCACCGGCGGGACAATGCCCCCTCCCGGTCCTCGATAGTATTTCAAGGCACCCGGCAACCAGGCTTCGATCTGGTTGATACGGGAAACATCAGACGGGTGAGTCGACAGGAACTCCGGAATCGTTTGCTGCGACCGAAAACAGGCCTTGTCGATCAGCTGTCTGGGACAGCCACTCATGCGCTCCCAAAACGGCACGGCTTCACGGGGATCGTACCCGGCCTGGGCCATCAGCCTGAGTCCGATCAAATCCGCTTCTGATTCCTGACTTCGCCCAAACGGCAGCGACACTCCGACTCCGTAGGCGCTCATCGCAGCCATGGCTGCATCCGGACGTCCCATAGCGGCTCCGGCGGCAAGCGCGCCGACCTGTCCGATGGTTTCCAGTATCCCGCGGCTATACCGTTCCGCCCCATGGCGCTGCAGCGCATGCGCCACTTCATGCCCCATCACGGTTGCCAATCCATCTTCTGTCTTCGTGAATTTGAGAATGCCGGTGAACACTGCAACCTTACCGCCCGGCAAAGCAAACGCATTGACCATCTTGTCGTCATCGATGACGGCAAATTCCCATTGATACTCGGGTTTGGCAGCAGCCGCGGCAATTCGATTGCCGACTCGATGGACCATTTCATTAATTTCCAAATTCTGGCTCAGCCGGGCTTTGCGCAAGACCTCATGGAATGCACTGACCCCCATGGCCATTTCTTTTTCTTCAGAGATATAGATGAATTGATCGCGGGACGTACCCGGCGCGCGATAACAACCAGCCAGCATAGAGGCAAACCCGCCGGCCGCCCCTAGACTCAAGAGACAAGACAGCCCCATCACTCCTCGGATGCCGTACCCAAGCAGCGCCCGTCGCCCGACCGGTTCAGAGAGCACAGGATCGACAGAACGGTCGTAGGCCCGTGCCATGAAGAATTTCTGAGATGGTCTCGGTACGTCCGATCGGCTCATGCGTGGTTAGGGCATCCAGAGATACATGAACTGTGGTGTGCCTCCTCGCGCAAGCGCCAGGACATCGAGATCGGCAAATCCAGCCAGGGGACCGGGCGCGAGGAGCTTGGAATAGATATTGTTCGAATACTCGCCGGGACGCTGATAGGTGACTACCCGCGCCTCCGGAAGTTTCGCCTTCTTCTTCGCCAGTTCGACGGCATCTTCCAGATATCCGAGATCATCCACAAGGCCCGCCGCCTTCGCTTGATCGCCCGTATAGATTCGTCCATCGGCCAGCTTTTTGATCTGCTCCATCTGAAGATGCGGACGGCCCTCCTGCACGATGGTCAAAAACCGCTGATAAAACGAATCAATCAGACCTTGAAAAATCGCCCGCTCCTCCGGCGCCATCACGCGAAACGGCGACCCCATGTCCTTGCGGGGACCGGACGTGACTGCGGTTGCTTCGAGTCCACCCGATGACCGACTCCTCGATCAGCACTTGGCTGACCGGACTCATCGCCAACGCCCAATCGATCAGCTTTTCAAACTCTTCCCGATTGTAGGCAATATTTCCCCCGGTTCCCCCCATCGTAAAAGACGGGCGAATGATGGCTGGAAATCCGACCATATCCAGAATCCCGACCGCCTCTTGGCGCGTGTGCGCGGTGCCGCTTTTGGGAACACGCAGGCCGATCCGCTGCATCGCCAGCTTGAAGGCGTCCCGGTCCTCCGCCTTATGGATGGCTTCGGCCGAGGCGCCGATGAGCCGGACACCGTATTTCTCCAGCACACCGCGTTTGACCAATCCCATGGTCGCGTTGAGCGCCGTTTGTCCCCCCATCGTCGGCAGCAAGGCATCGGGCCTCTCACGCTCGATCACTTTCTCGACGACATCGAGCGTAATCGGCTCCACATAGGTGCGGTCCGCCATCTCCGGATCGGTCATGATCGTGGCAGGATTACTGTTGATGAGGATGACCCGATAGCCTTCTTCTTTGAGGGCTTTACATGCCTGTGTGCCTGAATAGTCGAATTCGCAGGCTTGGCCGATGACAATCGGGCCGGACCCGATCATGAGAATGGAGCGTATGTCTGTGCGTTTTGGCATGTGTTCCTATGAGAAAAATGCCGGCCGGCCGGACTGAGGCATGGGCCCGACTGGAGGACGGTATGGGTCCGGTATCGTCACCGGCGGGACAATGCCCCCTCCCGGTCCTCGATAGTATTTCAAGGCACCTGGTAACCAGGCTTCGATCTGGTTGATACGGGAAACATCGGACGGGTGAGTCGACAGGAACTCCGGAATCGTTTGCTGCGATCGAAAACAGGCCTTGTCGATCAGCTGTCTGGGACAGCCGCTCATGCGCTCCCAAAACGGCACGGCTTCACGGGGATCGTACCCGGCCTGGGCCATCAGCCGGAGTCCGATCAAATCCGCTTCTGATTCCTGACTTCGCCCAAACGGCAGCGACACTCCAACTCCGTAGGCGCTCATCGCAGCCATGGCGGCATCCGGACGTCCCATCGCGGCTCCAGCGGCAAGCGCACCGACCTGTCCGATGGTTTCCAGTATCCCGCGGCTATACCGTTCCGCCCCATGGCGCTGCAGCGCATGCGCCACTTCATGCCCCATCACGGTCGCTAACCCATCTTCAGTCTTTGTGAATTTGAGAATGCCGGTGAACACCGCGACCTTGCCGCCCGGCAGGGCAAAAGCATTGACCATCTTGTCGTCATCAATAACGGCAAATTCCCATTGATACTCAGGCTTTGCAGCAGCCGCGGCAATTCGATTGCCGACCCGGTGAACCATGTCATTGATTTCCAAATTCTGGCTCAGCCGGGCTTTGCGCAAAACCTCATGGAATGCGCTGACACCCATGGCAATTTCTTTTTCTTCAGAGATATAGATGAATTGATCACGGGACGTACCCGGCGCGCGATAACAACCAGCCAGCATAGAGGCGAACCCGCCGACCGCCCCTAGACTCAAGAGACCAGACAGCCCCATCACTCCTCGGATGCCGTACCCAAGCAGCGCTCGTCGCCCGATCGGCGCAGAAAGCACGTGATCGACAGAATGGTCGAATGACCCTGCCATGAGGAATTCCAGAGATTGCCTAGGCACGTCCGATCGGCTCATGCGTGATTAGGGCATCCAGAGATACATGAACTGTGGCGTGCCTCCTCGCGCAAGCGCCATGACATCGAGGTCGGCAAATCCCGCCAGGGGACCTGGCGCGAGGAGCTTGGAATAGATATTGTTCGAATACTCGCCGGGACGCTGATAGGTGACGACGCGCGCCTCCGGAAGTTTCGCCTTCTTCTTCGCCAGTTCGACGGCATCTTCCAGATACCCGAGATCATCCACAAGGCCCACCGCCTTCGCTTGATCGCCCGTATAGATTCGCCCATCGGCCAGCTTTTTGATCTGCTCCATCTGCAGATGCGGACGGCCCTCCTGCACGATGGTCAAAAACCGCTGATAGAACGAATCGATCAGACCTTGAAAAATCGCCCGCTCCTCCGGCGCCATCACGCGAAACGGCGACCCCATGTCCTTGCGGGGACCGGACGTGACTGCGGTTGCTTCGAGTCCACCCGATGACCGACTCCTCGATCAGCACTTGGCTGACCGGACTCATCGCCAACGCCCAATCGATCAGCTTTTCAAACTCTTCCCGATTGTAGGCAATGTTTCCGCCGGTCCCCCCCATCGTAAAAGACGGGCGGATAATGGCCGGAAATCCGACCATATCCAGAATCCCGACCGCCTCTTGACGCGTGTGTGCCGTGCCGCTTTTGGGCACGCGCAAGCCGATCCGCTGCATCGCCAGCTTGAAGGCTTCCCGGTCCTCCGCCTTATGGATCGCTTCGGCCGAGGCGCCGATGAGCCGGACACCGTATTTCTCCAGCACGCCGCGTTTGACCAATCCCATGGTCGCGTTCAGCGCCGTTTGTCCCCCCATCGTCGGCAACAAGGCATCGGGCCTCTCACGCTCGATCACGTTCTCGACGACATCCAGCGTAATCGGCTCCACATAGGTACGGTCTGCCATCTCCGGATCGGTCATGATCGTAGCTGGATTGCTGTTGATGAGGATGACCCGATACCCTTCCTCTTTGAGAGCTTTACATGCCTGTGTGCCTGAATAGTCGAATTCACAGGCCTGGCCGATAACAATCGGGCCGGACCCGATCATGAGAATGGAGCGGATGTCTGTGCGTTTTGGCATATGTTCCTATGAGAAAATCGTCGGCCGGCCGGACTGGGGCATGGGCCCGATTGGAGGACGGTATGGGTCTGGTATCGTCGCCGGCGGTACAACTTCCCCTCCCGGCCCTCGATAGTATTTCAAGGCGCCCGGCAACCAGGCTTCGATCTGATTGATACGGGAGATATCGGACGGGTGAGTCGACAGGAACTCCGGGATGGTTTGCTGCGATCGGAAACAGGCCTTGCCGATCAGCTGTCTGGGACAGCCGCTCATGCGTTCCCAAAAGGGCACGGCTTCGCGGGGATCGTACCCGGCCTGGGCCATCAGCCGAAGTCCGATCAAATCCGCTTCTGATTCCTGGCTTCGCCCGAACGGCAGCGACACGCCGACTCCATAGGCACTCATCGCAGCCATGGCTGCATCCGGACGTCCCGCCGCCGCTCCGGCAGCCAGCGCCCCAACCTGGGCGATCGTTTCCAGAATCCCTCGGCTATACCGTTCCGCCCCATGGCGCTGCAGCGCATGCGCCACTTCATGCCCCATCACGGTGGCCAGCCCATCTTCAGTCTTCGTAAATTTGAGAATGCCGGTGAAGACCGCGACCTTACCGCCCGGCAGAGCAAACGCATTGACCATCTTGTCGTCATCGATGACGGCAAATTCCCATTGATACTCGGGCTTTGCGGCAGCGGCGGCAATTCGATTGCCGACCCGGTGGACCATTTCATTGATTTCCAAATTCTGGCTCAGTCGGGCTTTGCGCAAGACCTCATGGAATGCACTGACCCCCATGGCCATTTCTTTTTCTTCAGAGATATAGATGAATTGATCGCGAGACGTGCCCGGCGCGCGAAGACAGCCGGCCAGCATAGACGCAAGCCCGACAGCGGCCCCCATATTGAAGAAGCCATAGAGCCCCATCGCTCCTTGGATCCCATACCCAAGCAATGCACGACGCCCAACCGGTTCAGGGAGCACAGCATCGACAGAACGGTCGTATGCCGGTGCCATGAAAACTTTCCGAGTTGGTCTCGGTACGTCCGATCGGCTCATACGCTGGTTAGGGCATCCAGAGATACATAAACTGCGGCGTCGCTCCTCGTGCGAGCGTCATGATATCGAGATCGGCAAATCCTGCCAGGGGGCCGGGCACAAGGAGTTTGGAATAGATATTGTTTGAATACTCGCCGGGACGCTGATAGGTAACCACACGCGCTTCCGGAAGCTTCGCCTTCTTCTTCGCCAGTTCAATGGCATCCTCCAGATATCCGAGATCGTCCACGAGGCCCGCCGCCTTCGCTTGATCGCCTGTATAGATTCGTCCGTCGGCCAGCTTTTTTATCTGCTCCATCTGCAGATTCGGACGGCCCTCCTGCACAACGGTCAAAAACCGCTGATAGAACGAATCGATCAGGCCTTGAAAAATCGCCCGCTCCTCCGGCGCCATCACGCGAAACGGCGACCCCATGTCTTTGCGGGGACCGGACGTGACGGCAGTCGCTTCGACTCCCACTTTTTCCAGCAACCCTCTGGCATTGATCGTCAGCATGATGACACCGATGCTGCCGGTTACCGAGGAGGGATGCGCCATCACCGTATCTGCGGCGGCAGCGATATAGTATCCCCCGGACGTACCCAGGTCCATGATCGAAGCGATGATCGGAATTTTCCTGGACGCTTTGAACGCTTTGAGTTCGTGATGAATAATATCCGACGCGGTGACCGTGCCGCCGGGTGAATTGATCCGGAGGACGACGGCTTTGATGCTATCGTCCTGCGCGGCGCGTGTCAGCTGTTCCTTGATTCGCGCGAGCATGCTCGGTGCAGGAATGAACCCCTCTTTCTCCTGAGAGCTGATCATGCCGGAGACCTCGAGCAGCAACACCTTGGCCGCTCCCGTCCCGTCGACATGCACTTCCTTAAGCGGCCCGGGACCGGGAAACAACGACGGAATGTTAATACAGCCAGAAAGGGACAGTCCCGTGAGCAACACCGCGATGAGCCGATTATGCATGATGGGTCTCCATAAGCCGGACAAATTCATCGAACAGATAGGCGGAATCATGAGGCCCCGGAGAGGCTTCCGGATGATACTGAACCGAAAATACCGGCTGATCCATGCAGACCATGCCCTCGATTGAATGATCGTTCAAACTGAGGTGCGTGATCGAGAGCCTTCCATACTTGGAATCAACCGTCGGCGGACTATTCGGCGCCTCGCTGAACGACACCGGAGTTTTCACGGCAAAGTTATGGTTCTGTGACGTAATCTCGACCTTCCGGCTCCGCAGATCGAGCACCGGATGATTTGCGCCATGATGTCCGAACTTCAGCTTATACGTTGTAAGCCCGAGCGCAAGTCCTAAAATCTGATGCCCCAGGCAAATGCCGAAGATCGGATAACGGCCGATCAACATCCGCACGGCTTCCACCGCATAGGGAACGCCTTCCGGATCGCCGGGACCGTTGGAAAGGAAAATACCGTCCGGCTTGCGTGCGTGAATCTCAGCAGCTGTCGTGGACGCCGGCACGACGGTGACATCACACCCGACATCGACCAATCGATTCAGAATATTCCGTTTAACCCCGAAATCATAGGCGACGACCTGCCATGGTCGACGGGGCTGTCTCTCCGATCTGCTCCCGCCTCCCTCCGGTGCCCACGCGCCAGATCCGGCCTTCCATTCATACGGCCGCTCACACGTGACCTCAGCGGCTAAGTCCCGCCCAACGATTCCAGGCGCATTCCGCGCTTTGGCCACAGCCTGTGCCGCATCGAGTCCTCCGTGCGTAATGACCCCTTGCTGCGATCCATGTTCGCGCAAATGTCTCGTCAACGCTCTGGTATCGAGCCCCTCGATCGCCACCACTTTCGCGTCCGTCAAATACTCGTGAATCGTGTGCGTTCCCCGCCAATTGCTGGCCAGACGACTGGCTTCCATCACGACAAACCCCTCCGCCCACAGACGGCGGGACTCACTATCTTCCGGCGTCGTTCCGTAATTTCCGATATGGGAACAGGTCATCGTAATGATCTGCCCCTTATAGGAGGGATCCGTCAGTACCTCCTGATAGCCGGTCATAGCCGTGTTGAACACAACTTCTCCGACTGTCTCGCCTTGATACCCGAGGGCGCGGCCCTCGAAACATGCGCCGTCCGCCAATGCCAACAGTGCTTTTTTCATACGGACGGCCCGCTTGGGCAGAGCAC
>JABMDE010000046.1:20493-22535 GCA_015904055.1 Nitrospira sp.
ATTCATACGACCGCTCACACGTGACTTCCGCTGCCAAGTCGCGTCCGACGATTCCGGGCGCGTTCCGCGCTTTGGCCACAGCCTGTGCTGTATCGAGCCCTCCATGCGTAATAACTCCTTGCTGCGATCCATGTTCGCGCAAATGTCTCGTCAACGCTCTGGTATCGAGCCCTTCGATCGCCACAACCTTCGCTTGCGTCAAATACTCGTGAATCGTGTGCGTACCACGCCAATTGCTGGCCAGCCGGCTGGCCTCCATCACCACAAAGCCCTCAGCCCACAGGCGGCGGGACTCACTATCCTCCGGTGTCGTTCCGTAATTCCCGATATGGGAACAGGTCATCGTAATAATCTGCCCCTTGTAGGAGGGATCGGTCAGCACCTCCTGATAGCCGGTCATAGCCGTGTTGAACACGACTTCTCCGACTGTCTCGCCTTCATGCCCGAGCGCGCGGCCCTCGAAACATGCGCCGTCCGCCAATGCCAACAGAGCTTTTCTCATAACACCTGCCCGTCCGGACAGAGCGTTCGTTTTGACTTCATTCCAATCAACAGAACCCCCAGTAGCAAATTGATGATATCGAGTACCCGAATGGGCAGCAAGACACGAAACAACGACTCGAAGGCCGCCTTCTTGGCCGTCTCCTCTTGTGCCGCAAACGCCTGCGCTTGAAGTATAGCAGCCTGCGGATGTAGCGCCAGAATGACAACTCCGGCAATCGCCATCATCACAACCAACACGATCATCTCTCCCCGCTCAACTGCCGCAGCCGGCTCTCCGCTCCACCATCGATAGAGAGCCGCGACACACAACACCGCCATGGCCCCGATCACGAACCGATGGTACCCTTCGAATACCCGCGTCAGAAACAGCCCGCCTGAGTCCTGTCCGCCGAACGTATTGAATACCGCCGGGATCACGGCTCCGACCAGCACCACCATCCCGCCGATCCACACACCCAGCGCCAGCCACTCAAGTGTAAAACAACAGAGCACTCCCCAATAGGTCACGCGCCGCACTATTTTACAATTCCAATGGTCCAGCCTCGAACACCACCCGTCCCCCTACGATCGTCGTCAGGACTCGCCCCTTGACCGTCCAGCCGACAAACGGCGTATTGCGGCTTTTTGACCGGAACTTGCCGGGATCGACTACCCACTGGGCCTGTTGATCGACGATCGTCACATCGGCATCCGCGCCGACCGCCAGCGTTCCCTTCTTCAACCCGAACGCGGCCGCCGGAGCCGATGTGAGCTTCTCAACGGCCTGCTCCAGCGACAAGACTCCCTCCTCAACCAATCCCAGCGTCAAGGAGAACGCAGTCTCCAGCCCGACGATTCCAAACGGAGCTTCGGTAAAATCCTGCTGCTTCTCCTGCGTGGCATGCGGCGCATGGTCGGTTGCAATCACATCGATCGTGCCGTCGCGCAATCCTTCTTTGATCGCGCGGACGTCGTCCCAGGTACGCAACGGAGGATTCATCTTCGCATGCGTGTTGTACCCGCGAACCACTTCTTCGGTCAGGGTGAAGTGATGGGGGCAGGCTTCCGCCGTGACCTTGATGCCGCGGGCCTTCGCTTCGCGGACCATGCGAACCGATCCGGCCGTGCTGATATGAGCGAGATGGAGCCGCGCGCCCGTCAACTCCGACAGAGAGAGGTTGCGCGCCACCATCACATCTTCCGCCGCCGAGGGAATGCCAGGCAGCCCCAACTCGGTGGAGACCAGGCCTTCGTTCATGCAGCCGCCTTCCGCCAAATGCAAATCCTCGCAATGATCGACCACCGTCAGATCGAACGCCAGCGCATACTCCATCGCCCGGCGCATCACCAGGCTGTTCATCACCGGCCGGCCATCGTCTGAAATTGCAACACAACCGGACCGCCGCAGATCGCCGATTTCCGCCAGTTCTTTCCCTTCCGAGCCTTTTGTAATCGCACCGACCGGCCAGACATTGGCCAAACCGGCCAACCGGGCTCGCTCCAGGATGAATTCCGTCACCGCTTGGTTGTCGTTCACCGGATTTGTGTTGGGCATACAA
>JABMDE010000047.1:0-7299 GCA_015904055.1 Nitrospira sp.
CTCCGCGCAATCCCAGGCCGCTAATCCTCGACAGGCCTCCGCCAGGTTGAAATGGGCCTGCACACTCGACGGGCTCTTCATGATGCCGGCTTCCAGCGCCACGCGCGCTTCCGCATACTGTTTGTTCTTCAGTAGACTCTCCCCTTTGGCAAAGTCCTGGTTGCTGGTGTCGGCTGCCAGCGCCGCCATGGAGTTTGCGGTCATGTTCAAACATAGGGCAAAACCCAGCACCCCAACCGTCTGCCTCATAAACGCCTCCCTCCCACCTGCGACTGCCGTATGGCAGTGGGTCTCGCCTCCCGATAAAGAGCACCGGCCGTCGTCGTGAACACAGGCTTCATGGTCGGGAAACATAACATAACCGAGCTTCAGCATAAAGAAGCCTAAGCGGTTGACCAAGTCTTGTGCGGTTGATGATTCGGTCTCGCTAGAGGTCTCCGGCAGATGGCGGATGTCCGAATAGTCAGCCGATGGGGAAATGGGTTAGGTGGGTATTAGACCTCACTCAGCTGTCGCCTTCTGCGACAAAAGCTCGGCTCCGGCTGTAGAAAAAAGCTACTTTTATCGATCGGTTGTTCGCATCACGCGACGGAACCAGTGAATGTCCAAGGCTGATTGAGATGTTTCTTGAACCCCTCCCACGGTTCTCTCCTTGCACCCGTCAAGGACTGATTGGTCGAAGAGGGGGCCTATTTGTCCAAAGAGATGACGGGATGGCTTCGACCATGAATAGAAAGGCATAGCAACAGAAATGAAATCGCGCTGGTGTACGTCGGTCTTTGTTCTCTGGATCCTAACAATCACTGTTCTGGGATGGTTCTTCATCAAGGGATGGACGGCGGAGGGGAGTGACGGGCGTACGGAAATACTGCTGGCGGGAGCTGAGCGTGATCAGATCCTTGGGGAGATGCGGCAACTCCTGAAAGCCGTGGATGGCATCGTCAGAGGTTTGGGGGCGGCGGAGCCCGACCAGAAGCTGATCCAAGAAGCCGCAAGGACAGCGGGGATGAGCATGGCGGCGGATGTGGAGCCAGCCCTCATGGCCAAGTTGCCGTTGCCCTTCAAGCAGATGGGTATGTCGATTCACAGCGACATGGATGCACTGGCCGATGCGATCACGCGGAACGAGACGTCTCAACAGATCTTGCAACGGTTGTCGGGCATGACGGCCCGCTGCACGGCCTGCCATGACATGTACAGATTCGGGATAAGCAGATAGGTTCCGGTGTCCGGTATCCCAACAGTAGAAGACACAATAAGAGCACAAGCGAATCCATTTCCAAGGCGGCAACTCTCACCCAATGAGAGCTAAGGATGTGATGAGGAAGGTGGCATGACATGAGTCGTGCTCGTATGGAAATGGCTGTGCAATCTGTTCTGTAAGGAGGCGAGGCCGGTCGCCCTACCTAGCGTGTCCCGAGACAACAATAACGGATGTGAAAACGATGTTGCCCACCGATCAACCAAGGTCTTCAGGCACCAGAACGAATAGAACCGACAATGCGCTCGTCGCCTATTTCTCTATGGAGATAGGCGTGGATCCCGGCATGCCCACCTATGCGGGCGGGTTGGGTGTGCTGGCCGGAGATACTATTCGGTCTGCCGCTGACCTGGAAATCCCCATGGTGGCGGTCACGCTGTTGCACCGGCGTGGCTATTTTCATCAGCGGCTGGATGAGCAGGGTTGGCAGCGTGAAGAGCCGGTGGCCTGGCCGATCAACGATTTCTGTACGCCGGTGGAGCAGCGGGTCATGGTCGACATCGAGGGACGCACGGTGCATGTCCGGGCCTGGGAATACCGAGTCATTGGCGAGTCCGGACATGTTGTTCCGGTGTATCTGCTTGATACCGATGTGAGCGAGAACCAGCCGTGGGATCGAACGCTGACGGATGTGCTCTACGGAGGCGATGACCACTATCGCTTTTGTCAGGAAATGGTGCTGGGGGTTGGAGGCTTTCGACTCTTGCGGGCTCTCGGATACCAGGACATCCGCCGATTTCACATGAATGAGGGGCATGCCGCCTTGCTCGTCCTTGCGCTTGGCGAGGAGAAGCTGGCCGCGCAGACCCAGCCGGATACGATTTCAAACGAATTGATCGAAACTATTCGTCAACAATGCGTTTTCACGACCCATACTCCAGTGCCGGCTGGTCACGATAAGTTTCCCGAGACGCTCGCGCGCCGGGTGCTCGGCGATCGTTGGTGGCAGCTTCTGAAGTCCTGTGGTGTTGGGGAGACGCTCAATCTGACGCAATTGGCGCTACGGGCATCGCGTTATGTCAATGGGGTGGCGATGAAGCATGGGGAGGTCTCGCACAGCCTCTTCCCCGGTTACCCGATTCACTCGATTACCAACGGCGTCCACGCGGTGACCTGGGCTGCTCCTTCATTTCAAGCGCTCTATGACAAACGTCTGCCTGACTGGCGACGTGATCAACTTTCGCTGCGGTATGCGATCAGCATTCCGGCTCAGGAAATCTGGGACGCGCACAAAACCGCCAAGCGAGCATTGGTCGATCATGTGAACCGCGAGACCAATGCCGGATTCGATCGTGATGCTTTCACGCTGGGATTTGCGAGGCGGGCTGCGGCATACAAGCGGGGAGCCTTGATCTTCCACGACATCGAACGGCTGGCCAGGATTGCCGAGCAGACCGGGCCTCTCCAAATCGTTTTCAGCGGCAAGGCCCATCCGCGCGACCAGAATGGCAAGGACATGATTCACAAGGTCCATGAACTCCGTGATATCTTGCGGGGCAGGATTTCGGTGGCCTATCTTACGAACTATGACATGACACTGGCCAAGCTTGTGTGTGCCGGTGTGGACGTGTGGCTCAATACCCCCCTCCCTCCGATGGAGGCCTCAGGAACCAGCGGCATGAAAGCGGCGGTCAATGGCGTGCCGAGTATGAGTGTGCTTGATGGGTGGTGGACCGAAGGACATGTGGAAGACGTGACCGTGTGGTCCAATGGTGGCTCAATACCTCCACAATGCCTATCGACTGATTGGTGAGTATGCCCGGCTCGGGTAACGAAGGCAGCGGCTCGATTCTCGTGATCAATGGCGGATCGTCTACGCTCAAGTTTGCGCTCTTTCGCATCGGTGACGGTCTCGTCCGCGAGTTATCGGGGTTGATCGACCGAATCGGATCGGCCCACGATACATTCATGTGGACGCAAGAAGGTGTCAGCCACGGCGATCGTCGAAGAGTTGCAGCCCCCAATCATGCAGCCTGTCTCGAACCGATGATGGATTACCTGGACGACAAGCTCGCGCGCGAACCGTTGGCAGCGATTGGACATCGGGTTGTGCATGGCGGCAAGGAATATCGTGAACCGCAACGAGTGACGCCGGTTGTGATGGAAGAACTGCAACGGCTCAGTCCCTACGATCCGGAACACCTTCCGGCGGAGATCGCATTGATCGAGGAATGCGTGAGACGCTATCCCCGTCTTCCGCAAGTTGTCTGCTTCGATACGACATTCCATCGTGACATGCCGAACGTGGCTCGCCTGCTGCCGATCCCAAGACGGTACGAAAAGCTGGGGATTCAGCGGTACGGCTTTCACGGCCTGTCATGCTCATTTCTTATGAAGGAATTGGCCCGAGTCGGACGGAAAAGCGAAGCCAATGGTCGCATCATTCTCGCCCACTTGGGAAACGGGGCCAGCATGACCGCCGTGAAGGACGGCAAGAGCATCGAGACGACGATGGGCTTTACCCCGGCTTCCGGCATGCCGATGAGCCGCCGATCGGGAGATCTCGATCCGGGGCTTGTCTCCTATCTGGCAAGAACAGAAGGGATGACGGTCGAGCAGTTCCATCGGATGGCCAATAGCGAATCAGGTTTGCTCGGTGTCTCGGAGATCAGTGCTGATATGCGCGATCTTCTCAAGGAAGAAGGCAACGATCCAAGGGCGGCGGAGGCGGTCGCACTGTTTTGTTATCAGGCGAAAAAAACCATCGGGTCGTTGGCTGCGGCTTTGGGTGGATTGGATACGCTGGTCTTCAGCGCCGGCATAGGGGAGCATGCGCCGGTCATCCGTGCGCGCATCTGCGACGGGTTGGAATTTCTCGGTGTCGTCATCGACCACGCGTGCAACCAGAAGAACGACGCTGTGATTTCCAAAGAAGGTGGCAGGGTGACCGTGCGGGTGATACCAACGGATGAAGAACGTGAGATCGCAGCGTCCGTCATGGCGTTGTTGAGCGCAGGTTGAATCGGTGGGTGAGGAGGGGAGATGGGCAGGCGGCATATTCGTACAAAATCTCTGAGTCCTGGGGCGGCCAAGAAACTGGATGCCTACTGGCGGGCAGCCAATTACCTCTCCGTCGGCCAGATCTATCTCTACGACAACCCGTTGCTGAAAAAGCCTCTGACCCGCGCTCACATCAAGCCACGTTTGCTCGGACATTGGGGGACGACACCGGGCTTGAACTTCATCTACGTGCATCTGAACCGCATTATCAAAGAACATGATCTCAACATGATGTATATCGCCGGGCCCGGCCATGGAGGGCCAGGTCTGGTTGCCAACACCTACTTGGAAGGAACCTACAGCGAAATCTATCCGGATATCTCGCAGGATGAACAGGGGCTGAAGCGACTGTTCAAACAGTTTTCATTTCCGGGCGGTATTCCCAGCCATGCGGCTCCGGAGACACCGGGTTCCATTCATGAAGGGGGCGAGTTAGGCTACTCCCTGTCGCATGCCTTTGGCGCCGTCTTCGACAATCCTGATTTGATTGCGGCTTGCGTCATCGGCGACGGCGAGGCCGAAACGGGTCCGCTTGCCACAAGCTGGCATTCCAATAAGTTTCTCAATCCGGCGACCGACGGAGTCGTGCTCCCGATCCTCCATCTGAACGGTTACAAGATCGCAAGCCCCACTGTGCTGGCCAGAATCGGTCATGACGAACTGGATCACCTCTTTCAAGGCTATGGCTATAGTCCCTATTTCGTCGAGGGCCGCGATCCACATACGATGCATCGGCTCATGGCGTCCACACTCGACACCTGTCTCGATGAGATCCGACGCATCCAGATCCGGGCCCGGAAGAAGGGCATCATGGAACGTCCGCGCTGGCCCATGATCATCCTACGGTCACCCAAGGGCTGGACCGGTCCACAGGAGATCGATGGCAGGAAGACGGAGGATTACTGGCGGAGTCATCAAGTGCCGATGGGCGACATGGATAAGCCGGCACATATCAAGATTCTCGAACGGTGGATGAAAAACTACAAGCCCGGGGAGCTGTTCGATGAAACGGGACGGTTCAAGCCAGAACTCGCCGACCTGGCGCCCACAGGGGTGCGCCGCATGAGCGCGAATCCTCACGCGAATGGCGGGCTGCTCCTCAAAGATCTGCGCCTGCCTGATTTTCGCCGGTATGCCGTTGCAGTGAAACAGCCTGGTGCTGTCGAGGCGGAGGCGACTCGTGTGATGGGGGCATTCTTGCGGGATACGATGAAACTGAATCTGGCGGATCGTAACTTTCGCCTCTTCAGTCCGGACGAAAACAACTCAAACCGCTGGCAGGCAAGATGTCTTGGAGGTGACGAACCGAGCTTGGATGGCGGATCGTTATCCCTACGACGACCACCTGGCGCTGGATGGGAGAGTGATGGAGATGCTGAGCGAACATCAGTGTCAGGGGTGGCTGGAGGGCTATCTCCTGACCGGCCGGCATGGGTTCTTTTCCTGCTATGAAGCGTTCATTCACATCATCGATTCGATGTTCAATCAACATGCCAAATGGCTGAAGGTCTCGCGGCATATCCCTTGGCGGAGACCGATTGCTTCATTGAATTATCTGTTGTCCTCTCATGTCTGGCGGCAGGATCACAATGGATTCAGTCATCAAGACCCCGGCTTTATCGACCACGTTGTGAACAAGAAGGCCGAAGTGATCCGGGTGTATCTCCCGCCCGACGCCAATACGCTGCTGTCCGTCACCGACCATTGTCTGCGCAGTCGCAATCACGTGAACGTCATCGTGGCGGGCAAGCAGTCAGCGCCGCAATGGCTCGATATGGATGCCGCGGTGAAGCACTGCACGGCCGGCATCGGCATTTGGGAATGGGCAAGTAACGACAAGAACAGCGAACCGGACGTCGTCATGGCTTGCTGCGGCGACGTGCCCACAATGGAAACGCTGGCGGCCGTGTCCCTGATGGGGACACTGTTGCCGAACGTGAAGGTACGAGTGGTCAATGTGGTGGATCTTATGAAGCTGCAGCCACCCTCTGAACATCCGAACGGATTGTCTGACAAAGATTTCGATACCCTGTTCACGACGGAGAAGCCGATCATCTTCGCCTTCCACGGCTACCCCTGGCTGATCCACCGCCTGACGTACCGGCGGACCAATCACAAGAACTTGCACGTGCGTGGCTACAAGGAAGAAGGCTCGACCACGACGCCGTTCGACATGGCGGTGATGAACGATCTGGATCGGTTTCATCTGGTCGCCGATGTCATCGATCGGATCCCCCTGCACGGGTCTCAGGCCGACTATGCCAAGCAGGCGCTCCGCGACAAACGCATCGAGCACAAACAGTACATTGCCAAATATGGCGAAGATATGCCGGAGATCAGCCGGTGGAAGTGGAGCGGGCGCAAGAAGGCCACCAGCAGGGCGCGATAGCAATACATTCATATCCCTTTCAGTCATTCCAAAAACAGGCAGGACCACACCGCCCTCCTACTTCTAGGTGGATGAATTTTCTCTCCGAAATATGTTATCGAGAAGGCTTTGATTTGAGGGTTTCAAGTAGGTGATACAAATATTGTCGGGGGGGGAATATGGGCCGGATGGTTCCTTTCAGTCTGTGGGCGGTCGGGGTGGGTTGCATGGTTGTGCTGTTGGCAGGCCACACGTATGCGGATGAGCCGGAAGCCGCGAAGCCAAATGAGAACAAGCCGCAGCCGATGCTCGATTGCCGGTTCGACCATAGCAATGCCGGGGAAACGAGCGAGGCCTTTCCATCCGACGATGTCTTTCGCCCCCTCATCGCGGACCCCAAGCAGCCGCAGTTCTTCGCCATGTGGCAACACGCCAATCTTCGTAACGGCGGCTCCTCCTACAATCTGGGGTCTGTGGCCATCGGCGAGAACTTTGGTTTTTACAGCAAGCGGCAGGGGTGCGACGGGTGGCAAGTGGGCCTGCTCACCGGCATCTTTTCGCAATTCAACCTGGACCGGAAAAACGCCGAGTTGATCAACAGCGATTTCAACGTCGGTATCCCGCTCTCGTGGCGATCAGGGAATTGGTCGACGAGACTGCGCTATTATCA
>JABMDE010000047.1:7419-13104 GCA_015904055.1 Nitrospira sp.
TCGATAGGAGGATAGAGCATCACGCCGACTCCATCAGGCAGCGGATTGCCCAAGCGCCAGTCATCGGGATAGCGGACGGAAAAGACGAAGCGGGCATTCGTATAGAGTTTCCACCCCTTCGTGTCATCGTCCGGTGTCGCAGCGAGGGAATTCCGGACGTTCATGTCGAGGCTCATCACCGCTGTCAATAGAAGAAGAATCCAGACCATTCGAGTTCTCCTGAGGTCACAACATTCAGACGGCTGGTCGTCGGCGTTTGCGTACTGCGCCATTCGTCATCTGTCGATCGAATGATGGGAGCCGCATCCGGCTATTGCACCGATCGAGCACAACGGAATCCAATGGTGGCGGCCCGCCGATCCGGTACGGCGCCGCTTCTTGTCGCCGTTCGTAGCAGCGGCGGTGCGCTCTTCCAGGACCCTCCGCGTACGACCTTGTATCGGCCGGAATTCGGCCCGCGCGGATTACGGTCCGGCATCGTCGCATAGTAATCGATTCCAAACCAATCTTCGACCCATTCAGCGGCATTCCCCGCCATATGATGGAGGCCATAGGGGCTCCGGCCTTCTTCTCCACTTTCAACAGGGGCGACGATGGGAATCTCGTGGACATGAGACTGGCCGAATTTCGCCAGTTCCGGTGTGGGAGGCTGCTGCCCCCAAGGAAAGAGATGACCGCTGTCTCCTCGCGCGGCCTTTTCCCACTCAGCTTCTCTCGGCAGCCGCTTGCCCTGCGTGCGGCAGAACGCCGAGGCCTCCGGCCATGTCGCGTAGAGCGCCGGCCACCGGGCTAAGATCTCGGGCGGCAGGGCATGGACCGTTGTCATATGATCGATCAGTTTCTGCACTTCATCGGGAAGCGCGCGGCGGTGCTGTACCAGCCACGACAGATACTCTCCAAGACTCACCTCGTCGCGATCGATTTCGAATGGATCGAGCCACACCCGGCGCTGCGGTTGCTCCGTGTCGTCGTATTGGGTTTCAAGGCTGAAGGATCCCTCGCTCGTACGGGCCGTACCCATGAGAAAGGGGCCTGCAGCGACGGTCAGCATCGGAGAGCTCCGGACAAACGCAGCAATCTTCTCTGCCTGGCTTTGTGTGTCAGGTGGCGCCGCCAAAACCGTACCCACGCACAACCAGATGATGGCCGAAATGAGGAGAGCTCCGAATGTTCGGCGTCGATCCTGTTTCATGGCTTTCTCTACCGGTGTCACCGGTCACTAGTCAATGGTTGACGGCTGACGTTTTCAGACGGGATAGATTATGATGCGGGCATGTTCTCTGTCTTGGTCGTCCTCCATATCCTGGCCGCGGTCGCGTGGATCGGGGGGATGATTTTCCTCTCACTGGTCCTGGCCCCTCTGGTTGTGAGCCGTAAGGCCGCGCCGGAGTTCATGGCACTGTTCCGACTGGCTGCACTGCGGTTTCGGATCGTGGTATGGACGGCCATCGGTATTCTGCTGACCACCGGGCCGATGCTCTTGGCACAGCGTAGCATTGACATGATGAATCCAGCCACATGGCCCGGGATTCTTACCCTCAAACTCGGACTCGTGGCGGTGCTGCTCCTACTCACATTCTCACACGATCTGGTACTTGGACCGAAAGTCAGTCAAACCAGGGCGATACCGGCCTCGTCCCACAGACTATTGTGCAGACGGCCCGCTGGGTACCTCGCCTCTCCCTGCTCCTCGCGTTGGCAGTTGTGGTTGCGGCATCGGTGCTGGCACGGTCGTAGCCGGTGCAAAAAAGGCCACCGGAAGAGTCCGGTCGCAATATCTTCAATCCATTCAGTCATTCCCCAAACAGGTCAGACCACACCGCCCTCCTACTTCTGGATGGATGAATTTTCTCTCTGAAATATGTTATCGAGGAGGCTTTGATTTGAGGGTTTCAAGTAGGTGACATCAATATTGTCAGGGGGGAAACATGGGCCGGATGGTTCCTGTCAGTCTGTGGGCGGTTGGGGTGGGTTGCATGGTTGTGCTGCTGGCGAGTCACACGTATGCGGATGAGCCGGAAGCCGCGAAGCCGAATGAGAACAAGCCGCAGCCCATGCTCGATTGCCGGTTCGACCATGGCCATGTCGGAGAAGCGAGTGAGGCCTTTCCATCCGATGATGTCTTTCGTCCGCTCATTGCGGACCCCAAGCAGCCGCAGTTCTTTGCCATGTGGCAACACGCGAGGCCGCGCAATGGCGAGTCATCTTTCAACCTAGGGTCGGTGGCCATCGGGGAAAACTTTGGTTTTTACACCAAGCGAACGGGATGTGACGGTTGGCAAGTCGGTTTGTTGACAGGCATCTTTTCGCAATTCAATCTGGACCAGAAAAACGCCGAGTTGATCAATACGGATTTCAATGTGGGTCTCCCGCTCTCGTGGCGATCGGGGAATTGGTCCGCGCGGCTTCGCTATTACCACCAAAGCAGCCACTTAGGTGATGAATTCTTGATCAGGAATGTTGGATTCCGGCGGTTTACGGTCTCCTTTGAGGAAGTGGACGCGATCCTGTCCTACGACTATAAATGGCTGCGTCTTTACGGAGGCGCCGCGTATCTGGTGCATACCGAGCCATCGACAATCGATCGCACGAGGCTCCAGTGGGGATTCGAAGCGCGGGCGCCGGCGATGCGCACCAGTATCTTGGTCCCTTTTCTCGACCGGCTGCTCATCACGCCTGTGCTGTCGGCGGACTTCAAGTCAGCGGAAGAGCATAGCTGGATCATCGATACCAATGTGCTCGGCGGTTTTGAATGGTCTCGAACAGGGTCTCGTCGTCGTTTTCGGATCATGGCGACCTATTTTCACGGCTATAATCCGTACGGGCAATTTTTCATCAACCAGAAGATCGAATCGATCGGGCTTGGGGCGTATTTCACGTTTTGATGAAACGAAGCGGGGTGCGGGCTTGCGAGCTCGCACACTGTACGGACACTTCTGCTACAATCGTCCACCTGGACAAGTCGAAACGAGGCTGATCCACTGTCGAGATATACCGTCATGAATAGTGCGGGCTAGGAGACCACTGTCGATGAACAAGAAGCTCTCCTTTTCCGTCTGGTACGTCCTACTTGCAGTCATGGCCGTTGTGCTGGTGCATGATTTCATCCTCGCTCTGAATAAAGTCGAAGAAATCCCTTACAGTCAGTTCAGAAACTTGGTTGCCGAAGGCAAGGTGGCGGAAGTTTCCCTGAGTAGCCAATTGGTGACCGGTAAGCTCAAACCCGAAGGGGAATCAAAAGTAGAGAAGTTGTTTACGACTATCCGCGTCGAGGATCCTGAGCTGGTCCGTGAGCTCAACCAGCGCGGCGTGACCTTCGCCGGCATCATCGAATCTACCTTCTGGCGTGATCTCCTCTCCTGGGTGTTGCCGGTCGGAGTATTTGCCGTCATCTGGTTCTTTATCTTTCGTCGCTTGGGCCAGGCCCAGGGCGGTTTCATGCAAGTGGGACAATCCAAAGCGAAGATCTATGTGGAAAAGGACATCAAGGTGACGTTCGCGGATGTCGCCGGTGTGGACGAGGCGAAAGAAGAGTTGCGGGAGGTGATCGAGTTCCTGAAGACGCCGGAGAAATTCACCAAGCTGGGCGGGAAAATTCCGAAAGGCATTCTATTGGTCGGTCCGCCTGGAACAGGCAAGACGTTGCTGGCCCGCGCGGTGGCCGGTGAGGCGGGGGTGACGTTCTTCAGCATCAGCGGTTCTGAGTTTGTCGAAATGTTCGTCGGGGTCGGGGCGGCACGCGTGCGCGACTTGTTCGATCAGGCGAAGCTGAAAGCGCCCTGCATCATCTTTATCGACGAGTTGGATGCGCTCGGGAAAGCGCGTGGCGCAGGACCCATGGGCCATGAGGAGCGGGAGCAAACGCTCAATCAGTTGCTGGTCGAGATGGACGGCTTCGATCCCCGCATCGGGGTCATTCTCATGGCAGCGACCAATGGGCCATGAGGAGCGGGAGCAAACGCTCAATCAGTTGCTGGTCGAGATGGACGGCTTCGATCCCCGCATCGGGGTCATTCTCATGGCAGCGACCAATCGTCCTGAGATTCTTGATCCTGCGTTGCTGCGAGCCGGTCGGTTCGATCGTCATGTGGTGGTGGACCGTCCGGACAAGATCGGTCGACTTGCCATTCTTCGTGTGCATGCCAAGCAGGTGGCGCTTGGTCTCGACGCCGACCTTGAAACGATTGCCGCGATGACCCCCGGGTTTTCAGGGGCCGATTTGGCCAACATCATCAACGAGGCGGCGTTACTGGCCGTGCGCAGAGGTAAGGATCAGGTTGGGATGTCCGAATTGCAGGAGGCGGTCGAGCGAGTCATTGCCGGCTTGGAGAAGAAGAATCGCGTTCTGAATAAAATGGAGAAGGAGCGGGTAGCTTACCATGAGACCGGTCATGCTCTCGTTGCCCTGTCTTTGCCGGGGATGGATCAGGTGCAGAAAATCTCGATCATTCCACGAGGCGTGGCGGCGCTCGGTTATACGTTGCAGCTTCCGACTGAAGACCGGTTCCTGATGACGAAGTCCGAGCTCGAGAACAAGGTCGCCGTATTGCTGGGTGGTCGGATTGCGGAAGAGCTGAACTTCGGCGAGGCCTCGACGGGAGCACAGAACGATCTTGTCAAAGCCACCGACATCGCGAAAAGCATGGTGAAGGCCTACGGTATGAGCGACAAATTGGGTACCATCACGCTCGAGCGGGATCGGCAACCCCAGTTCCTCCAGCTGCCGATCGGGTCTGAAAAGGGCGATTATTCCGAGGAGACTGCGCGGGAAATTGATTGTGAGGTGCGGCGGATCATCGACGAACAGTATGAACGGGTGAAACTACTGCTGGGAGAGCGGAAAGCCGCGTTGCAGCAAGGCGCGGGGCTGTTGCTGGAACAGGAAGTCATCACCGGGGTTGAACTAAAAGCGATAATGGAAAAGGTTTGAACCATCGTCTGGCATAGGGTAAGTATGTACAAGTGATAGTCGGCTCTCGATAACGAGACCGAGGTGCAGACTGCCGAGCGGACTATGCCGGTGGAACAACAGGCAACGATCTCCGTCAGCGACAATGTGATTCACTGTCGGGGGGCCTGGACCCTTCCGAACGTGACCGAATTGGAACGTCGCAGCGGAACGCTCCGCTGGCCGGATGTTTCTGAGGTGGCGTGCGATGCCGGTGAGGTGACCGCCATGGATACCGGCGGAGCCCTGGTGCTGTATCGGAGTATTGAGCGTCTGCGCCGCGCCGGCCAGAACGTTTCTCTTCACGGATTGAAGCCGGAATTCGCCGAGTTGGTCCGGCTGATCGAAACCAGCACTTCACGCACCCACGTCGTCGCCCTCCGGAGCGCTCGCTGGGGTGTGCGCGTGACCCAGGCCATTCGGCGTAAACAAGACGCAGTCATTCACGGGCTTGCCTTTCTTGGAGAAACCGTCGTCATATTGGGACGGTCGGTGCTGCGCCCGCAGTCCATCCGGTGGCGGGCTCTGTTGCGGGTCATCGAATTGGACGGCGTGCGTGCCTTGCCGATCACCGGCCTGCTGACGTTCCTGGTCGGCATCGTGATCGCGTATCAGGGAGCGGAACAGCTCCGCAAGTTCGGCACAAATATCTTCATCGTCGATCTGGTCGGGATTTCGCTGGTGCGGGAAATCTCGCCGTTGATTGTCGCGATTCTCATCGCCGGCCGATCGGGATC
>JABMDE010000047.1:13224-21581 GCA_015904055.1 Nitrospira sp.
GGGCGTCGGTTGTCCATGAGGATGTGAGTCTGTCGATCCGGCAGGGTGAAGTCTTCGCGATCGCCGGAGGCAACGGCTGCGGCAAGTCCACGCTGTTGCGTGAAATTATCGGCCTGCTGACGCCTTCGGGTGGAACCATCAAGATTTTGGGAGTCGATAGCCGGCACTTGGGGGAGAGCAATGGGCAGCGGATTCATCGTCGGGTCGGGGTCATGTTTCAGCATGGCGCCCTGTTCAGTTCGCTCACGCTGGCGGAAAACGTAGCTGTGCCGTTGCGCGAGCATACGGATCTGAACCCAGGATTGATTCGTGAGATCGTTGCCATCAAGATCGCCATGGTGGGGTTGCCGACGGACAGCGGCGTGAAATTTCCTAACGAGCTGAGCGGAGGCATGAGACGGCGGGCCGCCCTCGCCCGCGCGATCGTCATGGACCCGGAGCTGCTCTTTCTTGACGAACCGACGGCCGGGTTGGATCCAATGATTGCCGCGGGGTTTGACGATCTCGTCCTGTCGTTGAAACACCTCTTGGGGTTGACGGTCGTCATGGTGACGCACGATCTGGATTCTCTGTGGCGCATCGCCAACCGGGTGGCGGTGCTGGGCAAGGGCAAAGTGCTGGGGGTCGGAACCATGCAGGAGCTGTCGCAATCCGATGACCCGGTGATCAAAGAATATTTCCACGGTCCACGCGGGCGTGCGGCGCTGGAACAGGCAGCATGGAACGGCCGGCTTGTCAGGGAGCAAGGGTAAGGCGTTGACCGTCAACCGTCATGCGTCAATCGTCAGAACGGCGACTCTTTCTCCACGAGTGACGTGTGATGCTTGTCGAATGACGAAACAGGTACGTTGAGCATGGAACCAAAAGTGAACTACATCCTCGTCGGTGCCTTTGTCGCTATCCTTGGCGCGGCGGTGTTGATCGGTCTTCTCTGGCTGGGGAAAACCGACTACCGGGGCATCTATGACCGCTACGAGGCCTACTTTCGCGAATCGGTGGCAGGCTTGAGTGTGGACTCGACGGTTAAATATCGCGGTGTCGAAAGAGCATTACCTTGAATCCCGATAATCCCGAGGAGGTCAAGTTGACGCTGGATATCGCCAGTGGCACGCCGGTCAAGACGGATACCATCGCCGTCCTCGTGACACAGGGGCTCACTGGTCTGGCGACGATCAATTTGACCGGAGGCAGCCGGGAAGCGTCGCGGTTGGAGGTCTTGGAAGGGCAGGTGTATCCGGTCATCAAAACCGGCCCCTCCTTGTTCTTTCGGTTGGATGAAGCGATCTCCCGCTTGCTGTCCGAGAAGGGATTGAGCAAGCTTCTGGTGGATCTGGACGTAGTGGCCAAAGGGGCAGCGGATGCGCTGGATGAAGAAAATCGTACGGCGTTGAAGCGAACGATCACCGATCTTTCTGAGGTCGTGCACTCTGTCGCGGCCCATCGGGCACAGATCGAGGCAGGCCTGAGCGGCGCCGCCCAAAGCGCCGACAATCTTGTCAAGATTACGGCGGCGTTGAATGAGCAGGTGCCGGTTATGCTGGCGCGGATTAACAAGAGCGCAGCCGCCTTGAATGCGATGACGGACGAACTCGCGCAAACAAGCAAGGCGGTGCGGGCGGTGGTGAATGACGGCCGGCCTGAATTGGAACAGTTCTCGCGGAAGACTTTGCCCGAAGCCGGGTTATTGGTGACGGAACTGAGGGAGCTGGCCACGACGCTGACGCGGGTGGCGCGGGATCTGGAACGTGAGCCTGAGTCGCTCGTGTTTGGGCGGAAGCCTGTGCCGCGTGGACCGGGAGAGTAAGATACGTCAATCGTATCTCGTGAAGCGTGAAGCGCAGGATAGGAAGGGAGCATGCTCATCTTTGTTCGCGAGATACGCTTCACGAACGACGGGAGAGGCTGCAGATGAAGTCTTGGACGATCCTGGCGGCTCTTGCGATGTTGGCACTGACGGCGGGCGGTTGTCTTTCCTCCCGCTCGGAGTCACAGCCCACCCATACCTATCGCTTGAGTCTTGATTCAGAGCGCACTGAGGTCCGTCCAGCCGACATCAACGGCCCGATCTTGCAGGTCAGCCTGCCGCTGGCCGAGCCTGGATTTGAGACGCCTCGGATGGTGTATGTGAAGCGTCCCTATGAGTTGGAGCATTACGCCCTGAATCAATGGGCCGATCAGCCGGCGCGCATGTTCGCGTCCTTGATGGTACAAGCGCTGGGTTGGACCGGATCGTGGCGCGCCGTCGTCCCATCGCCAGGTTCCATTCGCGGAGATTTCCGCCTTGACTCCTATGGGTTCTCCTTGCAGCAGGAATTTATGCAGGACCCCAGTCTGGTGAGGGTCATAGTTCGCGCGCAATTGGTCGAGATGAAAGAGTCGCGGGTGGTAGGGTCACGCGCATTTGAAGCAGTGGAGCAGGCGCAAAGCAACGACGCATACGGCGGCGTGGTGGCCGCAAATCGGGCGATTGCCGTGCTGCTCGACGACCTGGCCTCATGGCTCAGGGAATGCATGAAACACTCGCCTGAATGCAGCCGTTGAGCAGGCGCATATCAAGACGTAAAACGTAAAATGTGAAAAGTAAGGCGTGATGTGTAGGAGTGAGGGAGAAAAGAGCAAAAAGAAACAACAACCCATGATGAGCCGGACTCTTGCTGTTGTGTGCCTGTTGACGATGGGCTGTTGGTTTGCGGCACCCGTAACAGGGCTTGCAGCAGGCGAACGCAATCTAGCCCGAGGCAAGAAGCTCTATGAGAAGTATTGCCTGGCCTGTCATGGCCCGTTGGGCCGGGGGGATGGAGCCGTGCAATTTGACCCTGCTGTTGCGGACCTGACTTCAAGCGAGGTGCTCATGAAGCCGGACTCCCGCCTCTTGAAGAGCATCCACGAGGGACGACCGAATACTGCGATGGATGCCTGGAAATCCAAACTGTCGGACGAGGCCATCCGAGACGTCCTCGCCTATGCGCTGACCTTCCCGCGGTAGCGGAGTTGATGAAGCGGGATGAAAGCGTCATGGAAAACCGGCCTCAGTTTCGGATTGACCTCCGGCGTCATCACGACACTTGGTTTGATGGTGGGGCTGCACTCAGGAACGCATTCGCGCACGGTCGTGATCGGCGGGATTCTGACCATTGCGATTGCCGATGCCATGTCCGATGCTCTCGGCATCCACGTATCTGAAGAGTCGAACAACAGCGGGTCTACGCGGCATGTCTGGGAGGCGACCCTGGCGACCTTCGCCGCAAAGTTCGTCATCGCGATGAGCTTCGTTGTTCCGGTTGTGCTGCGTCCACTCGATCAGGCGATTGTGATCAGCGTAGTCTGGGGCATGTTCTTACTGGCGGCGCTCAGTTTCTTCGTCGCGCGGGCCCAAGCCATTCCGGCCTGGAAGGTGATCGGCGAACATCTCTTTATCGCCCTGTGGGTTGTGGCGATTACGCATGCAGTCGGTAATTGGGCTCAAGGGTTCGTCGAAGCAGAATGAAAAGAGAATTGCGGTGAGTAGCGAAACCAGGACAACGCAACAAGAATCCGGTCTTGAGGCGACCTACGATCATCTCCTGACCCTCTGGACCTCAGGGGTGCGGGATTATCACTCGATGCTCTCAGACTACTTGACGGCCAATTCCATCTTCGTTGCCGTAATTGGACTGATTGTGTCGAGAGAGTCGATGGCTACGTCGCTCACTGTCCTGATCCTCCTTCTTTGTATCTTTGGCATTCTGCTCAGTCTTCAAATGGCGATCGTCCTCGGCCGTCTTTCTGGGCAGAATGCACTGTGGGAGTGGCAGTTGAGGGGAATTGAACTGGCGCCGGAGTGGAAAGGGCAGAAACTCATCACGGGCCTCTATCGACTCCATGAAACGCGACAGATGATCGAAGATTCACGCAACGAGCCTCCCGTCTTCAAGCCGAATTGGGCGTTTCGCCAGCACCGGCAATGGTGGGCCCATCGCGCCGTCAGTTTTCCCTGGTTCTTCGGCTGTGTCTATGGCCTGTTCTTCATCTGGGCCGTGACACACCTACAGAAGTAGTTGTCGGGTATTCCGTGATGAAGCCGAAAAGCAGAGGGTGTTCGTGGGAAAACAATTCGCGGTTGTAGCCATTCGACATTGAAAGCTTCACAGGAGGTGAGCATGGACGTTCGAAGCAAGGTGTATCTGTATCACACGACGGTGACATGGACGGAACACCGCAAAGGTACGATGTCCTGCGACGACAAACCAAATGTAGAGGTAGCGACACCGCCTGAATTCAAGGGACATGAAGGGATCTGGTCGCCGGAGGATCTGTTTGTGGCCTCGGCAAATATCTGTCTGATGACGACGTTCATCGCTGTCGCGGAGCGGGCCGGTCTGGCCTTCATTTCTTACGAGAGCTCAGCCGAAGGCCGATTGGAGTTGGTTGAAGGAAAGTTTCAGTTCACCGCCATCACGATCAAGCCGACCATTACGCTGGAGTCAGACATCGATGCAGCCAAGGCGAAAGAGTTGATTGAAAAAGCCGAAGCCCATTGTCTGATTTCCAACTCGATGAAGGCGAAAGTGACGCTGGAGTCGACGATACGGTAACAGGGGGAGCAACGTATACGAGCGAGTCTGGAAGGATAGGAAAGACACCTACGTTGGCTCTGGGCCCCCAAACACGCGCGATGAAACAGTGCTCGTCCGATACACACAGTGCAGGATGGTCCTGCTATTCCGGAAACGCATCATCCGGTTTTGGGTAGATGAAACTCAGCCGTCACCGGCAAGTGAAGCGTCTCTCCCTTGGCGACACGGGAAGAGAAAAAGAGGATCTCAAGATTCTCAAGATCGTGCGTCTGCGGATTGAGCCGGGCAACCACCCCGTAATCGAGCTCTTCGGAGTCCTGTTCAGGGTAGGGTTTAGTTTTCCCAAGATAGAGAATATCGCCGGCCTTGTCGTATTCCACCGCCAAGGACGTGTCCATGTTACCGTTCCTCCTGAAAGTTGCCGAGCCACATACGCCGTCACGACCCAATACCGTTCTGCGGAGGGGGATCGGCGACCATTCAGCCCTATATACGAACGGGGAGAAAAGACTCCCGGTCCATTTTCTTCGTCCGTGCTATCTTGTCGGCCGGATCGGTAAATCAACCAGATGAACCAAAGAGACCAGACAGACCAGAAGAACCGTTACGCGGCTTTGGAGGCGGCCTTTTCTAAGAGTTCATGGATCAGTGTTTGATAGGGTTTCCTTTGCTTGGCGGCCATCTTTCGAAGCTGGCTCAATAGCCGCGGCGAGAGACGAATGGCGATCAATTGCTTGGCCATGCCGCTGGCCGGTCTGCCGACCCGCCGCATGCGCTTCAATTGTGCGTCTGTAGCTTCCGGGATGTCAGAAAAATCAATCTGCGAGTCGGGCATAGGCTTGACGTTCCTTGCGACTTGCCTGTCTGGCACTGATAATGCGGATCGTTTCTTTTTCATGTGTTGCCCTCCGTCTCGTATACACCACAAAGAGGATTCGTCCCGTCAATGATCGACCGATGCGCTGACGCCGACGTTCGTGTGTCGAGTGTTCTGGGTCGTCGCCATCCAGCGCATCGGAGTCGGCGAAGTTGGCGATGGCCTTCGGAATGTCCCACGTAAACACATTGCCGTATATACGCTAATAGCCGCATGATCGCAAGACTGAGGGAGAGTGGGGAACAAGAAAGGGGAGACAAGGCACCGTGCGGAAGCGAAGCCAGTCCTCGGTTATGTACAGGAGCCTATACGGCGGTGAGTGGATCGGTCGGGTGTCAGGACTCGAACTCTGTGCGGGGGATGCCGCTCTGCCGGATAATTGAAATGAGGGTGCCGATAGCGAGTTCCACAAAGACTAGATGAACCAAATAGACCGGATAGACCAGAACGACAGTTAACGGTCGTCTTCCATGCTGTAGCATCCTGCGCCAGTGGCAGAAATGACGCTGGGGTGTTTCTCACCAACTCTCTTTCCTCCTTGCCGTGACGATCAGACCCAAACCGGCTAAACCCGCGATGGACTGAAGAGTTTCCTTTCCATCGGCTGCCTAGCTTGGTGGCATACCACTCGCAAGATCTCCACATGCGAGAGGTTGTCCATGCGTCCCATCGAAATCGGGCTCGGTTTGTTCATCGGGATTCTATCGGCTGGATTTGCCGGAGGGGTGGGGTTGAAGGACCTCACTTCAGCGGGAAAAGAGGGAGATTCGGTCAGCGGGCGGGAAATCTATGTCAACACCTGCAACCGACTACCGGGGCATCTATGACCGCTACGAGGCCTACTTTCGCGAATCGGTGGCAGGCTTGAGTGTGGACTCGACGGTTAAATATCGCGGTGTCGACGTGGGGCGGGTGAAGAGCATTACCTTGAATCCCGATAATCCCGAGGAGGTCAAGCTGACGCTGGATATCGCCAGTGGCACGCCAGTCAAGACGGATACCATCGCCGTCCTGGTGACACAGGGGCTTACCGGTTTGGCGACGATCAATTTGACCGGAGGCAGTCGGGAAGCGTCGAGGCTGGAGGTCTCGGAAGGGCAAGTGTACCCGGTTATCAAAACCGGCCCCTCCTTGTTCTTTCGATTGGATGAAGCGATCTCCCGCTTGCTGTCCGAGAAGGGATTGAGCAAGCTCCTGGTGGATCTGGACGTAGCGGCCAAAGGGGCGGCAGATGTGCTGGATGAAGAGAATCGTACAGCGTTGAAGCGAACGATCACCGATCTTTCCGAGGTCGTGCACTCTGTCGCGGCCCATCGGGCTCAGATTGAAGCAGGTCTAAACGGTGCCGCCCAAAGTGCCGACAATCTTGTCAAGATCACGGCGGCATTGAATGAGCAGGTGCCGGTCATGCTGGCGCGGATCAACAAGAGCGCAGCCGCCTTGAATGCGATGACGGACGAACTCGCGCAAACAAGCAAGGCGGTGCGGGCAGTGGTGAATGACAGCCGGCCTGAATTGGAACAGTTCTCGCGGAAGACTTTGCCCGAAGCCGGGTTATTGGTGACGGAACTGAGGGAGCTAGCCACGACGCTGACGCGGGTGGCGCGGGATCTGGAACGTGAGCCTGAGTCGCTCGTATTCGGGCGGAAGCCTGTGCCGCGTGGACCGGGAGAATAACATCCGTGAATCGTATCTCGTGAAGCGTGAAGCGCAGGACGGAAAGGGAGCATACTCATCGTTGTTTGCGAGATACGAGATACGCTTCACGAATAACGGGAGAGGCTGCAGATGAAGTCTTGGACGATCCTGGCGGCTCTTGCAATGTTGGCATTGACGGTGGCCGGTTGTCTTTCCTCCCGCTCGGAGTCGCAGCCCACCCATACCTATCGTTTGAGTCTTGATTCAGAGCGCACGGAGGTCCGTCCAGCCGACATCAACGGCCCGATCTTGCAGGTCAGCCTGCCGCTGGCTGAGCCGGGATTTGAGACACCTCGGATGGTGTATGTGAAGCGTCCCTATGAGTTGGAGCATTACGCTCTGAATCAATGGGCCGACCAGCCGGCGCGCATGTTCGCGTCATTGATGGTACAAGCGCTGGGTCGAACCGGATCGTGGCGAGCCGTCGTCCCATCGCCGGGCTCCATTCGCGGAGATTTCCGCCTTGATTCCTATGGATTCTCGCTACAACAGGAATTTATGCAGGATCCCAGTCTGGTGAGAGTCACAGTTCGTGTGCAATTGGTCGAGATGAAAGAGTCGCGGGTGGTAGGGGCACGCGCATTTGAAGCGGTGGAGAAGGCGCAAAGCAACGACGTCTACGGCGGCGTAGTGGCCGCGAATCGGGTGATTGCCGCGCTGCTCGATGACTTGGCCTCCTGGCTTCGTGACTGTGCGCGTCATTCACCGGAATGCAGTCATTGAGCAGACTGTAGGCAGCTTGCGATGCTCTTGCCTATCCGGGCGTGCATCCCACAGTGACGTTGGAGCCGGTCACCCGCTAACGACATTGCTTCTCTCTCAACTGTAGCATCCTGCGTCAGTGGTAGAAATGACGCTGGGGTGTTTCTCTCCAACTCTCTTTCATCCTTGCCGTGACGATCAGACTCAAGCCGGCTAAGCCCGCGATGGACCGAAGGGTTTGCCACTCGTCGCCAGTGGACATGAATGGGGCAGAATGGGCTGTGGAGAAGGCATGGACCCTATGATGGGACTGGGTGGCAGGATGGGCGGCATGGAGCATAGCGGACAGTAAGGTACATAGAAGAATGAAGAGTCGACGATACGGGCGACGAAAAAGGATTTGAACCGGCCGCCGCTGCCGGATATGATGTCGGCTAATCAAATAAGGGAGGTCGGCATGAACGCATTCTCAATGATCGGAGCAGGGGTCGCCGTTGGGTTGATTCTGAGCGGCTGCTCGTCGT
>JABMDE010000047.1:21701-27206 GCA_015904055.1 Nitrospira sp.
GCCGTGGCGGCGAAGGTTGGCATGGTGATTGAGGAGCTTGCTATTCCTGTGCATGAGCCGGTGCGTGGCGCCTGCGAGCTATTGGGGCTTGATCCACTCTATGTGGCGAATGAGGGGCGTTTTATCGCGATGGTGCCGGCATCGCAGGCCGAAGCCGCGTTGGCTGTGATGTGGCGGCACGAGGCGGCAAGAGAGGCGGCACATATCGGCATCGTTACGGATCGTGATCCTCCAATTGTGGCCCTGCGAACCGTTGTTGGCACGCATCGTATCCTCGATCTGCTGTCCGGCGAACAACTGCCGCGAATCTGTTAGTAGGTTGTCGATCGAGTCCATTCGCACCATCCGAAATCTCCCACCTCGTTAAATTGTTCTGAGTGAAATGTCACATTCCACGACAGCATTAGCCTAGTCTTCCTTGGAGTTTTCCCGACGCTAGGGATGGGCTGCAC
This sequence comes from Nitrospira sp., assembly GCA_015904055.1. The sequence continues at coordinate 22,154 of JABMDE010000047.1, forward strand.
TATAGATGGTGCGACGTCCTGTGCGTTCAACCTCTTCATCTTTGGCAGAGGGGGATGTACCGTTTGCTCCGATGGCACAATGATTGCGTGGTGAAAGTGCTAGAGCTCGAGCGGGTCGGGTTGAGGTGGAAGCGTATGCCATTCATGTCCAGGGTGTTGGTACCCCTGATGGTTTTGTTATGTGTGAATGTGGCCATGTTGCTTTGAAGCAGAAGTCCGGTAATGCAACACTGCTCATACAGATTAATCATGGGGATGAGCAGGGTACTGCCATGGATGTCTGGACATCAAAATTATCAGACAAGGCTATTCACGACGTTCTGGACCATGTTCTGACGTTCCCTTGTTGATTGAGTCGATCGACCAGATGAAAGCGTCCTGGAAAACAGGTCTCAGTTTTGGCTTGACCTCAGGCGTCATCACGACGCTCGGCCTGATGGTGGGCTTGCACTCCGGAACGCATTCGCGTGCGATCGTAATCGGCGGGATTCTGACCATTGCGATTGCCGATGCCATGTCCGATGCCCTCGGTATCCACGTATCGGAAGAGTCGAATAACAGCGGCCCTACAAGGCATGTCTGGGAAGCCACTCTGGCGACCTTCACCGCGAAGTTCGTCATCGCGATGAGCTTCGTCGTTCCGGTTGTGCTGCGCCCGCTCGATCAGGCGATCGTGATCAGTGTGGTTTGGGGCATGTTCTTACTGGCGGCGCTCAGTTTCTTTGTCGCGCGGGTCCAAGCCATTCCGCCGTGGAAGGTAATTGGCGAACATCTCCTCATCGCCCTCTGTGTCGTGGCGATAACCCATGCGGTCGGCGAGTGGGTGCAAGGTCGCGTGGATGCGGAATGATCAATGTAAGGCGGAGGTGAGGGGTAAGGGGTGAGGAGTGAACGAAACGGAAAGAGAATGATATGGACACTCGGAGCACAGTCTCCCTGTACCATACGACGGTCAGATGGACGGACCATCGCAAAGACACGATGTCCTGCGAAGGCAAACCGAATATGGAGGTCGCGACACCGCCGGAATTCAAGGGGCATGAAGGGATTTGGTCACCGGAAGATCTGTTCGTGGCCTCGGCGAATATCTGTCTGATGACAACATTCATCGCTGTCGGGGAACGGGCCGGTTTCGCCTTCTCCGTGTACGAAAGTACGGCGGAAGGCCGACTGGAGTTGGTCGAGGGAACGTTTCAGTTCACTGCCATCACGATCAGGCCGACTATTACGTTGGAATCGAATGCGGATGCCGCCAGGGCAAAAGACCTGATCGAAAAGGCCGAAGCCAATTGCCTGATCTCCAATTCGATGAACGCCAACGTGACTGTGGAGACGGTCATCCATTAGCTGCATCGTTTCTATCTCAACCAGATCAATTGTCGTACGTCAGTCGTCAGCCTCCATCCAGTGAAGGGGCTGATGGCTTCTCAGCTTTTGCGATCGCTTGTCGTTTGACGCACTCTCCTCTGTAGCATCCTGCGCCAGTGGCAGAAATGACGCTGGGGTGTTTTTCGCCAACTCTCTTTCTTCCTTGCCGTCATGATCAGACCCAATCCAGCTAAGCCCGCGACGGACTGAAGAGTTTACCTTCCATTCGTTACCTGACTTGGTGGCATACCCCTGGCAATAACTCCACATGCGTGAGGTTGTCCATGCGTTCCATTGAAATTGGGTTCGGCTTGCTTATCGGGATTCTCTCGGCTGGATTTGCCGGAGGGGTGGGATTGAAGGGTCTCACTTCTTCGGGAAAAGGGGGAGATTCGGTCAGCGGGCGGGAGATCTATGTCAACACCTGCATCCGTTGCCATGGAATCGACGGCACAGGCGTACAGAGCATTCGGCTGGTTCCCGCGCCAGCGGATCTCAGTTCACCTGTCGTTCAGAATCGTCTCGATGGGACATTGTTCAAGCGTATTCATGAGGGTAAACCGAATACCGCGATGGGAGCATGGAAACATGCGCTGTCTGACGAGGAAATCTGGGACGTGCTGGCCTACGTGCGAACACTCGGAGTCGGTTCCGATGCGGGGCCGTGAAGGTGAATCCTTTTGGGGAGCTTGCTTCTTATGGGTCGGAACGGACAGGGCACGGACTCAATGATTGATCGTTGGGAGGTGTCGCCATGATCTGTAATGTCGGAGGAATCGAACGGCCGATACGGATTGCCCTGGGTATTTTGTTGATCGGGATCGGCGCGCTTGCCGGTCTGTCCACTGTCGGCATGGGGATCGTGCTGGCTGGAGGGGCAATCGTACTGCTCACCGGAGCGATTGGATTTTGCCCGCTCACGGCTCTGCTTGGAATCAATACCTGTGCGGCAAAACCCGGCACGAAGAAGTGAGGGTCGGATGATGGATCGACGCATAATGGCCGGCATGGCAATCGTTGCATTGTTCTCGGTGGCGATGGGTTGTGTGCCGCCTCCGCGCGTGGCAGGACCAGAGGAGGCTACAGCCGTCGTGGAGCGAAACGGGGCTGTGGACGCGCTGTTCTCTCCACCTTCTCCGGAGACCATTCCAGGAGACTTGCGGGGGGAGCAGATCCGGCTGGGCTACAAGATGGTGGTCGATACGCAAGTGTACGGGAAACGTTATGTCGGCAATGCGCTCAACTGCACGAATTGTCACCTTGATGCGGGACTCACTCCCGGCGCTGCCCCCTTTGTCGGAATCAGCATCCTCTATCCAGAATATCGCGCTCGCGCAGGCCGGCCGATGAGTCTTGCCGATCGGATCAACGAATGTTTTGAGCGGAGCTTGAACGGCAGAGCACTTCCCCCCGATAGCACGAAACTTGCGGCCATTGTGGCCTACATCGACTGGTTGTCGAAGAACGTGCCGCCCGGTAGCGCCGTGCCCTGGCGAGGAATTCCCCGTATCACGTCGACTCATTCGCCGGATCCTGTCAGCGGCAAGCAGGTGTTCGAAAGGCGATGCGTCTTCTGCCATGGGACCGACGGGCAAGGCACGATGGCCGCGCCGCCGGTCTGGGGGCCTGGTTCCTACAATGTCGGCGCGGGTATGGCGCGAGTCAGCGTGGCAGCTGCATTCATCAAGGCGAATATGCCGCGTGGGTGGGGCTGGTCGCCGACTCTCGCTTCAATCTGAGGGCACCCGATCTGATCTGGGCCGGCAGCAAATATCAGCGGTCCTGGCTGATTCGATGGCTGACCGGCAAAGAGGCTCCACTCTATGCAAAGGGCTATCGATGGGATCTGACGACCGTGCCGTCCAAGCATCCGATGGTCACCGAGTCGGAAGCCGGCGCCATCGCCGATTATTTTGCCGAGCACAACAAAGATCCGCGCGTGACGGTCGGGGCATTTGACCTCTTGAAAGTGACAAAGTACGAAGCGGCCTTCGGCGGGATGGCCTACAAGGCGCATGCCTGTCTTGGCTGCCACACGATCGAGGAGAACGGGAAGCTTATTGGCGGCCCCCAGAGCGCCGCGTTGCAAAACTCCGGTCAACGGTATGACAAGGATTGGCTTTTCCGGTTCGGCCTCAACCCCCAAGACTTTGTGCCGCATAGCGGAGAATTTCTGGCTGATGCCACAGAACCGCAGCTCCGCGCCGTGATCGGATTTCTGATGGTTCAGGGGGTGCCGGACTTCACCTATTACGAACCCTGGACCAGCCCGGAGTTCGGGATGGCGAGCACCGAACGGGGCAAAGTCATTTACAAAGAATATTGCTCGCAATGTCACGGTGCAACGGGCAAAGGCGATGGCCCTGCGGCATCCGGATTGGAGCCGAAACCGGCGATCCATGCCAACATACCCTTTGAAAAACTGCCGATGGAGTATCTCTACAATGTCGTCAACCATGGGGGCCCCGCGATCGGCAAATCGCCGAACATGCCTTATTGGAATTTGACGATCGGCCAGCAGGGCGTGGCCGATGTCATTGCCTATGTGAAGGCGGCATTCAAGGGAGTGCCGGAGGCGGCGATCGCGCCGGCCATAAGTGAGGCGAGCGCCTGTCTGCAGCCGCGCAAGACAACCAAGGCCCCGGATGAATTCTTGGCCAAGACCAATCCCCTTGCCGCATCGACCGGTGCGGTTGCAGCCGGGAAGACGCTCTTTCTCAAAACGGCGCAGCCTGTTGCCTGTGTGATGTGCCACGGCGAGGAGGGCGATGGCAAAGGGCTGATGGGCGCAGCGCTGATGCCGTCGCCAAGGAACTTCACGTGCGGTGTGATGATGAAGGAGATACCTGATGGGCAGTTGTTCTGGATCATTAAGAACGGGTCGTTGGGAACCGGCATGATGGCGTTTCCAGGACTGCCGGATGAGCAGGTATGGCAGTTAGTGCAGTACATTCGTTCGCTGGCGCGATAGGCGATCAGCAATCAGCCGTCAGCAGCCAGCAAGATCTGAGAGCTGACAGCTATCAGCTATTCAAGGAGCCAATCATGGCGACTTTCATCATCTCCGGCAGTCGAGGAACAGACGATCCCACCATGGCAACCCTGCCACTCATGGCAGCGAAGACCGCGAAAGAACAAGGGCACGATGTGGTGTTGTGGCTGTGGAATGAAGCCGTCACATTGGGGCGGAAAGGCGTGGCTGACCATGTGACCGGGGTGAACTTGACGCCGTTGAAAGACCTCCTGGCCGCTGTGCAGGCCGCGAATATTCCCATATGGGTCTGCGGCGCATGCGCTGTTGCGAGGCAGATCGGGGGAGCGGATCTGGTGGCCGGGGCTTCGATCAAAGGCATGCCGGATTACATCAAAGCTGTAGCCGAACGAGACCGGAACGTAGCGTTCTGATCGGCACATTCAAATATGACAGACGAAAGAGGCTTGATATGGCGTCCGACAGAGACCCGATAGGGAAATCAAAAGACCGCAAAGATCGACTGAGTGAGAACATGACGGACGAACGTGTGAACCGGGCAGGGCCAGTCGATGTCAATGGGCTGGAGGCCATTCCAACGGCGGTGCCTCGCGAAGGGGACGGGTATCAGTCGTCGCGCAAGGGAACCGTTGAGCCAGAGCCGAAACCTATGGGCGAACCGGGCTTCACTCTCACTGAAGACGATCTTCGAAG
>JABMDE010000047.1:27326-30585 GCA_015904055.1 Nitrospira sp.
GTGACGGGCGTGAATCTGACTCCGCTGAAAGAGCTGCTCGCAGCCGTGCAGACAGCGGGTGTGTCGATCTGGGTCTGCGGCGCTTGCGCTGTTGCGAGACAGATCGGCGGAGCGGATCTGGTGGCCGGGGTATCGATCAAGGGCATGCCGGATTACATCAAGGCTGTGGTCGAACGAGACCGGAACGTGGCGTTCTGATCGGCACACTCACATGTGACAGACGAAAGAGGCTTGATATGGCAGCCGACAGCGACTCGATAGGTAAATCAAAAGACCACAAAGGTCGACGGAGTGAGAACGTGACGGACAAACGTATGAGCCAAGCAGGGCCGGTCGATGACAATGGGCTGGAGGCCATTCCGACGGCGGTTCCTCGTGAAGGGGACGGGTATCGGCCGTCGCGCGAGGGAGCTGCTGAACAAGAGCCGAGATCCAACGGCGAATCAGGATTTACTTTGACCGAAGACGACCTTCGAAGGGTCAATACAAGAAAGGGCATGATTGAGCTGCTCGAGAACAGGGGCGTCGACATTCAGGAGGTGCTGAAGACGCTGCTGTACGAACAAGAGTTGCGGCAATTACAGGTCGAATTGGTCAAACTGCAACGGTGGGTTCAGAGCAGCGGGGAGAAGGACGCGATGCCGCAGGGAAAGGCGGTACGATCCGCCGGTTTACAGAACATCTGAATCCTCGCGCGATGCGCGTCGTGGCATTGCCGAAGCCGACGGACGAAGAACGGGGCCAATGGTACTTCCAACGCTATATTCGCCACTTGCCGAACAAAGGTGAAATCGTGTTCTTCGACCGCAGTTGGTACAACCGCGCGGTGGTCGAACCGGTGATGGGATTCTGCACGAAGAAGGAACATCAGCGGTTCCTGCAGCAGGTTCCTGAATTCGAGCATATGCTCTATGAAGACGGTGTGACCATCATCAAGTTCTGGTTCTCGATCTCCAGGGACGAACAAGCAAAGCGATTTGACGCGAGACGCCAGAATCCGCTGAAGCAGTGGAAAATCAGTCCGGTCGATGAGAAGGCGCAAGAGCTGTGGGACGCCTACACCCGCAGCAAAGAGGAAATGTTCAGCAAAACGCACACGACATTCAGCCCCTGGATCATCGTCAAGGCGAACAACAAGCAGGCTGCGCGATTGGAAAGCTTACGCTATGTGCTAAACCTTCTTCCTTATAAGGGGAAGGAGGAAACGTCAATCAGGCTGACTCCAGATCCCAATGTGATCACGCGATTCCACCGGAAAATGGTAGAGCTGGATCTGTGACGGCTGCGAAAGGAGAATGCTCTAGTTTGAGATTCAGCTACTTCGATGAGGGGGAAAAATGATGAAGAAATCCATAGTTCTCCTTGTGACCATCATGGCTTCGGTCACGATTCCTGCTGCTGCAGAGCAGCACATGATGCAGCCGAGAGTGCCAACTGATAAATTGGCTGACGCACGCGCCCTGAAAAGTCCCTTGGCAGTCTCACCGGAGATCATTGAAAAAGGAAAGGGGCTTTATAACGGCAAGGGGGGCTGTGTCACCTGCCATGGGGCGGAGGGAGATGGGAAGGGGCCTGCTGCGGCCAGCTTAAATCCATCGCCTCGCGATTTCCGACATCATGGACTCTGGCGGCATCGCACCGAAGGCGAGCTATTCTGGGTCATTAAACATGGCTCACCCGGTACCGGCATGATCGGATTCGGCCAGGTCTTATCCGATGAAGAAATCTGGGCACTCATTCAGTTTGAGCGAACCTTCGCTGGCATGTATGGGCCTGGCATGATGGGACATGATGGTGAAATGGGTATGGGACACCGTGGACGCAGAGGTGGGATGGATGAGTGAGCGCAATACGTCGTTGTCAATTGGCCATAGCCTCCTGTTGCCTTATGCGACATTACCAAACCTGCCGTAGCCATGGAATTCCTCAATCCAATAGTTTTTGATCCTTCATACTCGTCAAGCAATGAAGGGGTACGCCAGAAAGACAGAAGAAGAAGTGATTGAGAAGGCCAAAGAGGGGCAAGTTGCCGGCGACCAGCCTCGACCGAGAAGCCATTCCTAGGAGACGCCGATGTATCAAGCACTCATTCTTTCAATGCTTGGTGTGCTCTTGCAGGGTTGTGCCTCGACATTATCACAAAATGTGCTTCAACCGACTGCACTGAAGCTCATCGGGAAGACCCAGGCGGACCTGCTCCAGTGTGCTGGGCAACCCATTACAAAAAGTAGTTATGGGCAAGCCGTGGTTCTGCGTTATTACAAAGAAGCATCAATGTTTGAGGAGTCGCGGCCTTTTTTGAAAGGAAGTCAGCCGGGGATCCACCATGGGTGTTGGGCGAGGCTGCTCATCGAAAACGATCGAGTAGTGGGGATAGAATTTCAAATGGTACCTGAAGCAGCCGGGGAACCTGGTGATGAATGCGAGGAGATCTTCCAGGCCTGTTCGCCATAAGACTCCCCAAGATGGGTGGGAGCGCGAAGAGTGGATTTAGGTCGAGTTCGTTGATCTCTAGAATGTTCTCGATGAGGCAGGACATCCGCGGACACGTTTCTTGAAGGGCTTCCAAAATTGACTGGTGGATGTCTCCAAGATCCGGTGAATATGCGATGAGCATCGAGACCAACCCATCGAGAGATTGAAGCGCGGAGCACGGCTCACCGTAGCACCAGTACCGGACAGGTCACGTGATGTACGACGGCATGGGAGACACTCCCTAAGAGGAAGCGGGAGATGCCCTTTCGCCCATGGGAAGTTACAATCACCAAGTCCATATCCGTTGCCTCCTGTTCGATCACGGCGGCGGGACTCCCCTGAATGACCTTTGTGGTCACTGTATTATGTTGAGCGCTCACAAGTTTTCCGGCGGTCGACTGCACGAGTTCCTCCGCGTAACGTTGCACATCCTCCAACCAGGCGCTGATTTCTGGTCCAACATAGAGCTCATTGACCCCGATCGGGACAACGGCGTGGATCACACGCAGTTCGACGGGAGTGGCGAATGGATGTTGCGTCAGCCATCGGACGACTCGGTCGGCGTCGTCGCGATCTTCGATGGCAACGAGCACCTGGTGCACTGTGCGTGCGGCTCCTCTTGTGATCAACGTCGGACGGGAGCTGTGCAGAAGCACTCGATGGGACACACTGCCCAAGACGATCTCCGAAAAGCAGCTTCGTCCACGTGTCCCGACGACGATCAGATCGGCTGTGAGGCTGTCGGCGCTGTCGAGGATGAGTTGAGCAGGGCTGCCGATTTCAT
>JABMDE010000047.1:30705-36247 GCA_015904055.1 Nitrospira sp.
GCTTCAATCTGAGGGCACCCGATCTGATCTGGGCCGGCAGCAAATATCAGCGGTCCTGGCTGATTCGATGGCTGACCGGCAAAGAGGCTTCACTCTATGCAAAGGGCTATCGATGGGATCTGACGACCGTTCCGTCCAAGCATCCGATGGTCACCGAGTCGGAAGCCGGCGCCATCGCCGATTATTTTGCCGAGCACAACAAAGATCCGCGTGTGACGGTCGGGGCATTTGACCTCTCGAAAGTGACGAAGTACGAAGCGGCCTTCGGCGGGGTGGCTTACAAGGCGCATGCTTGCCTGGGTTGCCATACGATTGAAGAGAATGGAAAGTTGATTGGAGGTCCTCAAAGCGCCGCGTTGCAGAACGCCGGTCAACGATATGACAAGGATTGGCTCTTCCGGTTCGGCCTCAACCCCCAAGACTTCGTGCCACACAGCGGAGAATTCCTGGCCGATGCCACGGAGCCGCAGCTGCGCGCCGTGATCGGATTCTTGATGACTCAGGGGGTGCCGGACTTCAACTATTACGAGCCCTGGACCAGCCAGGAGTTCGGCATGGCGAGCATCGAACGGGGTAAAGTCATTTACAAAGAATATTGCTCGCAGTGTCACGGCGCAACGGGCAAAGGCGATGGCCCTGCGGCATCGGGATTGGAGCCGAAGCCTGCGATCCATGCCAACATACCTTTCGAAAAACTGCCGATGGAGTACCTCTACAATGTCATCAACCATGGAGGTCCTGCGATAGGAAAATCGCCGAACATGCCCTATTGGAATTTGACGATCGGCCAGCAGGGCGTGGCCGACGTGATCGTCTATTTGAAGGCGACGTTCAAGGGAGTGCCGGAGACGGCGATCGCGCCGACCACAAGTGATGCGAGCGCCTGTCTGCAGTCGCGCAAGACAACCAAGGCTCCGGATGAATTCTTGACCAAGACCAATCCGCTTGCCGCATCGTCCGGTGCGGTTGCAGTCGGAAAGACGCTCTTTCTCAAGACGGCGCAGCCTGTTGCCTGTGTGATGTGCCACGGCGAGGAGGGCGACGGAAAGGGGCTGATGGGCGTAGCACTGATGCCGACGCCAAGGAATTTTACGTGCGGCGCGATGATGAAGGAGATACCTGATGGTCAGTTGTTCTGGATCATTAAGAACGGGTCGTTGGGAACCGGCATGATGGCGTTTCCAGGACTGCCGGATGAGCAGGTATGGCAGTTGGTGCAGTACATTCGTTCGCTGGCGCGATAGGCGATCAGCAATCAGCCGTCAGCAGCCAGCAAGATCTGACAGCTATCAGCTATTCAAGGAGCCAATCATGGCGACTTTCATCATCTCCGGCAGTCGAGGGACGGACGATCCCACCATGGCAACCCTGCCCCTCATGGCAGCGAAGACCGCGAAAGAGCAAGGGCACGATGTGGTGTTGTGGCTGTGGAATGAAGCCGTCACGTTGGGGCGGAAAGGCGTGGCTGACCATGTAACCGGCGTGAACCTGACACCGTTGAAAGACCTCCTGGCCGCTGTGCAGGCCGCGAATATTCCCATATGAGTCTGCGGCGCTTGTGCTGTTGCGAGACAAATTGGCGGAGCAGATTTGGTGGCAGGGGCTTCGATCAAAGGTATGCCGGATTACATCAAAGCTGTGGCTGAACGAGACCGGAACGTAGCGTTCTGATCGGCACATTCAAATACGACAGACGAAAGAGGCTTGATATGGCGTCCGACGGCGACTCGATAGGGAAATCAAAAGACCGCAAAGATCGACTGAGCGAGAACATGACGGACGAACGTGTGAACCGGGCAGGGCCAGTCGATGTCAATGGGCTGGAGGCCATTCCAACGGCGGTGCCTCGCGAAGGGGACGGATATCGGTCGTCGCGCGAGGGAACTGCTGAGCCAGAGCAGAAACCTATCAGTGAATCAGGGTTCACTCTGACTGAAGACGATCTTCGAAGGATCAATACGAGAAAGGGCATGATTGAGCTGCTCGAGAACCGGGGCGTCGATATTCAGGAGGTGCTGAAGACGCTGCTGTATGAACAGGAGTTGCGGCAATTACAGGTCGAATTGGTCAGACTTCAACGGTGGGTGCAGAGCAGCGGGGAGCGGATTGCGATTCTGGTGGAAGGACGCGATGCCGCCGGGAAAGGGGGGACGATCCGCCGGTTCACCGAGCATCTGAACCCTCGCGCGATGCGTGTCGTGGCACTGCCGAAACCGACGGATGAAGAACGAGGCCAGTGGTATTTCCAGCGCTACATCCGACAGCTGCCGAACAAAGGTGAAATCGTGTTCTTCGATCTCAGCCAGCCCATACCTATCGCTTGAGTCTCGACTCTGGGCGCAACGAAGTCCGCCCAGCTGATATCAACGGCCCGATCTTGCAGGTCAGCCTGTCCCTGGCCGAGCCGGGATTTGAGACGCCTCGGATGGTGTATGTGAAGCGTCCCTATGAGTTAGAGCATTACGCTCTGAATCAATGGGCCGACCAACCGGCGCGCATGTTCTCGTCCTTGATGGTACAGGCGCTGAGTCGGACCGGATCGTGGCGCGCCGTCGTCCCATCGCCGGGCTCCATTCGCGGAGATTTCCGCCTTGACTCCTACGGGTTCTCGTTGCAGCAGGAATTTATGCAGGACCCTAGTCTGGTGAGAGTCACAGTTCGCGCGCAATTGGTCGAGATGAAAGAGTCGCGGGTTGTAGGGACACGCGCGTTTGAAGTAGTGGAAAAGGCACAAAACAACGACGCGTACAGCGGCGTGGTGGCTGCGAATCGGGCGATTGCCGTTCTACTCGACGACCTTGTCTCCTGGCTTCAGGACTGTGCGCGTCATTCACCGGAATGCAGCCGTTGAACAAACTTTAGGCGGCTTGCCATGCTCTTGCCTCTCCGGGCGTGCACCCCACTCCATAGGCACAACTCAACACTTCACAGGAGGTGAGCATGGAGAATGGGCTATGGAGAAGGCATGGGACTGAGTGGCAGGATGGGTGACGAAAAAAGATTTGAACAGGCCATCGCCAGCGGATATGATGCCGACTAGTCAAATTAAGGAGGTTGGCATGAACAGATTTTCAATGATCGGAGCAGGGGTTGCCGTCGGGTTGCTTCTGAGCGGCTGCTCGTCGTACCACACGGGGAAACTCGCGGCGCCGCTGTACGCGAAAGCGACAATTACCGGACCTGGAATTACCGGAGAGGCGCAACTCTACGAAAAATATGAAGGGCGTGTGCGGATCAAGCTGACCGTGAAAGGCAGTCCGGAAAGCAAACTCACGCCGGGATTGCACGGGATCCATATTCACGAAACGGGAAGTTGCGATCCCTTCGCTTCGGCCAAAGGTCATTACGACGGTAATGTCGATGCCAATGTCAATCCGGAGGCATCAGTTGCTCCGGGGCTTGCGAATCATCCCTATCATCTTGGCGACTTGCAGAATCTGTATGTCGATGAGAGCCGGAACGGCTCGCTCTATACCATTACGAGTCGGGTCACGCTGGCGGATGGGCTGAATACGCTGTTCGACAAAGACGGCAGCGCCTTCGTCATCCATGAACTTCAAGATAAGTATGTGCCTGATCCACTCACCAAGGATGCGCCCGGCGGTCCCCGGATCGCATGCGGCGTGATCGTCAAGCAATAACGAGAACGTGCTGAAGGGTGTAGGACATGCGGGATCGATCTCTTGAGAAGAGATCGATCCCTGCTCCGTTTCGACAGTACTGAGGTAGGCCAAATGGAACAGCGCGATGTCGTCAGAGAACAGACTGCGGTCAATGTTAAGGGAAGACGTCTCGCGACACATCTAGACCTTCGCCTCAGCCTTGGCCTGATTCTCCTTGTGGGCTGGCTGGGGATGGTATTTGCACCGGGCTTCGACCAAAATCTCTGGGCCGAGTCATCCGTCCCACAACCGGGTGTGAAGTACAAGCCTACTGTTGAACGAGGCCGGAATATTTTCCACGGGACCGGCTCCTGCTCCTACTGTCATGGAATGGACGGCTATCTTGATCGGTTGCCACAAATGGATGAGAACACCGCTGCGCGCATTGCGCGGCTGAATCTATCTCCGACCAACCTGCGTGATCCCGGCGTGCTTCGCCTGAAGACGAACAAGGAACGAGCCCGTGCCATCCGGGAAGGCCATCCTAGCACCGGCAAGTTTCGAGATTTCACCATGAGCGATCGGGACATGGCCGATACCTTGTTCTATCTGGCGTTCATCAGAAAAGACCCCAACCCAGAGCAGTAACAATCTTCAGTTGGGGTACGCCGGAAAATCGTCGACAGGCGTTTCCCGACAGCTTCCAACTCTTTCCACGAACTTCAACGAAACAACGGTTCCTGTCTGGTCAATGCCGGCATGGCAGGCCCTCATTTGTTGTTGATTAATAAGGGGCTGCATACTGTTTCGAGGCTGTCACGCATTCTTGACAAGGCCAATTGTCGGGCATAAACTTACTAGGTATAAATCAAGCTCGGAATGGTAAACGAGCCGAGCGTATCGCGCATCTTAGGCTGCTGTGATGCGAAGAGAGGTGCCGATACAGAAAGGAGGGAGTAGTTAGTTTCGACCCTGCGGGGGGTTGCTATGGTGTATTACTTCGTTGCGTCACGGTTCGAACGAAAGGAGTAACCATGGATAGCACATTCTTAATGTTTGCGGTCATTATGCTCGGGATCCTGGTCGGCGGGATCGTCGTGTATAAGAAAAGCCAGTAAACCGTCGCGTCTCAGTTAGCCAATAGGCGGCACTTGGTGACTCGGTTTCGTCTCTTGTAAAGAGTGTTCTCCTCTCATTGAGATCGTTTCCGAGTAAAGGGGTGGTGTGTGCCATGACCGAGTCACTGGTGCTTCCCACGATCACTGCTCAAGTAGTCCTCTGATATTTCAGTTGAAATCGTCCGTCGGAGCTTCCAAACCACCTGCCGGTATTGCCGATCGTTCATGGTCCCTCGACAGTACCGGGGATAGCCTGAACGATGGCGGCGGTTACGCTACTCTTGAATAGCCTTGGCCCGCTTCTGGAGATAGGCGTTACGGACGGCGCTGTAGAGATCCACCGTGGCTTCTTCCACTCCCTGAAATTTTTCCAGATTCAGGGAACGTTCGTTGACGACTTCGGTTGCCCGCGCCCCTATCGATATGGCATACGTGGCCGCCCGTTCATCGATATCGACCACAGTCGGAATCGAGTCGATGTTATGCATGGTCGGCAGGATGAGCCAGTAAATTGGATTGAGGGCAATGTCTCCAGCATAGCCGGCAAGATCTCGAACTGTATACGGTCCGAGAATCGGCACCATGATATACGGACCTGGTGGGACTCCATAAAATCCGAGTGTTTGCCCTGTATCCTCTTCCGGCGTCGTCAGCTTGAAGTAGTGCTGGGCCACATCGAAAAACCCTCCGATTCCAACCGTCGTATTAATGAGAAATCGCCCGACTTCGATCCCGGCTCCTTTGAATTTTCCCTGAAATATATTGTTCAGAAACCGTGGGGTCGCACGACTATTGTAGAAGATATTACTCACGCCGACCTGA